>NZ_JBIWOW010000014.1:0-250737 GCF_044767945.1 Kitasatospora sp. NPDC101183
CCGCCGCCGCTGCGGGGGGGCCGGGCGCCCGCCCCCGGCCCCCCCGCCCCCCCCCGGGCCCCCCCGGGCGGGGGGGGGGGGGCGGGGGGGGTGGGGGGGGGGGGGGGGGGCCCCCCCCCCCCACCCCTTCGTCGTGAGCGCCCCCGGTGGTGTGGGACGATGCAGGCTCACCCACACCGCTGGAGGGGACGCCTGGTGGAGACCGCGGTCGAGGCGAAGGCCGGACAGCAGACGGCGTCCGGCCGTACGGGGCCCGGGCACGCGCGAACTTCCCTCTGGCACTGGGCCCTTGCCCTGGCCGGCTGCGGAGCGGTGGTCGCCACCGCGCTCGCCGCCTCCCCGGCGACCGGCAGCCCGGTGCCCGTCCACGCCGCCCCCTCGGCGCTGCCCCCGGCCGCCGCACCAGATCCGGCCAAGGCCCAACTCCCGCTCGACTGCGGCCCGTTCCCGGTGAAGACGGCGCTCAGCGTGCCCGCGGTCCTGGCCGACGGCAAGCCCGCCACCCTCGTCGCCGCGCACTGCGACGCCGAGACCGGCAACCCGCCGGACGCCGTCTACCTGCTCGGCTTCGGCACCGACGGCGCGCCGAAGGTGCTCGCCACCCTGCTCTCCGAGCGCGACAACCTGACCGTCGGCCGGCTCGCGCTGCGCTCCGACGGCGCCATCACCGGCCACGCGCAGGGGTATTCGAGCGAGGACGTGCCGCGCTTCAGCCCCGACGTCTCGCTCGACCTCGTCTGGACGCGCAAGGGCGGCGGCTGGGAACGCACCCAGACCGCCGCCCCGGTCACCCGTACCTGAGCCCGCGCTAGTCCGCGTCCGGCCCGTACACCTCGACCCGGTCCGAGACCCGGCGCACGTGGATGCAGTCGCCGGGGCACTCCTTCGCCGAGTCCACCACGTCCTGAAGGATCGTCAGCGGCACCGGGGCGGTCTCCCCGGGCTGCTGGCGCAACTCCTCGTCCGGGCCCTTCACATAGGCCAGCCCGTCGATGTCCAGCTCGAAGACCTCGGGGGCGTACTGCGCGCAGATGCCGTCGCCGGTGCACAGATCCTGGTCGATCCACACCTCCAGCTGCTCGGCCTCCGTCGCCGTCTGCTCGGTCACCGACATGTCCCCTGCCGTTTCTGTCCCGGGTCGCCCCCATTCCGGGGGCAATCCCGCCATTCGTACAACGATCCGACCCCATAGCGCCGGTCGCGATCGGATATCGCTTCGCTCGACGATACATCTGGCCCGCTTTGGGCCGTGCGCGGTGGGTATCCCCTTAGCAGAGGGGAAGCACGCTGGGGCGAAGATCGGACACGCCCGTTCCATCTTTCTTGATCTAGGGGTTTACGGACCCCTGGTCCCAGGTAGGGTCTGGAAGCGTCCAGCTCCCCGGAGGAGGTGAGGACCGTGGCAGCCCACGATGACGACTACAACCGCAGCACCGGCAGGCCCGCTCGTGGTTCCGACGAGGCCGCTCAGGTCTCGTTCCTTGAGCAGGAAATCGCCGTGCTGCGCCGCAAGCTCGCCGACTCGCCGCGCAATTCGAGAATCCTCGAAGAGCGGATCGTCGAGCTCCAGACCAACCTGGCCGGCGTGTCCGCCCAGAACGAACGGCTCGCCTCCACCCTGCGCGAGGCCCGCGACCAGATCGTGGCCCTCAAGGAGGAAGTGGACCGGCTGGCACAGCCCCCGGCCGGCTTCGGCACCTTCCTCGAAGCGAACGAGGACGGCACCGCGGACATCTTCACCGGGGGGCGCAAGCTCCGCGTGAACGTCAGCCCCACCGTCGCCCTGGACGAACTGCGGCGCGGCCAGGAGGTGATGCTCAACGAGGCCCTCAACATCGTGGACGCGATGGCCTTCGAGCGCATCGGCGAGATCGTCACCCTCAAGGAGATCCTCGAGGACGGCGAACGAGCCCTGGTCATCGGCCACACCGACGACGAGAGGGTCGTGCGGCTGGCGGAACCGCTGCGGGGGATCACCATCCGGGCGGGGGACGCCCTGCTGCTGGAACCGCGCTCGGGCTACGTGTACGAGGTGGTGCCGAAGTCCGAGGTCGAGGAGCTCGTCCTCGAAGAGGTCCCGGACATCGACTACCGCCAGATCGGCGGCCTCGGCAACCAGATCGAGCTGATCCGCGACGCGGTCGAGCTGCCGTACCTGCACGCCGACCTCTTCAAGGAGTACGAGCTGCGCCCGCCCAAGGGCGTGCTGCTCTACGGCCCGCCCGGCTGCGGCAAGACGCTGATCGCCAAGGCGGTCGCCAACTCGCTGGCCAAGAAGGTCGCCGAGGTGACCGGACGCCCCCAGGGGAAGAGCTACTTCCTCAACATCAAGGGCCCCGAGCTCCTCAACAAGTACGTCGGCGAGACCGAGCGGCAGATCCGCCTGGTCTTCCAGCGGGCCAGGGAGAAGGCGAGCGAGGGCACGCCCGTCATCGTCTTCTTCGACGAGATGGAGTCGCTCTTCCGCACCCGGGGCTCGGGCGTCAGCTCGGACGTGGAGAACACCATCGTCCCGCAGCTGCTCGCCGAGATCGACGGCGTGGAGGGCCTGGAGAACGTCATCGTCATCGGCGCCTCGAACCGCGAGGACATGATCGACCCGGCGATCCTGCGGCCCGGCCGCCTGGACGTCAAGATCAAGATCGAGCGCCCCGACGCCGAGGCCGCGAAGGACATCTTCTCCAAGTACCTCAAGGACTCGCTGCCGTTCCACCCGGACGACCTCAAGGAGCACGACGGCTCCCTGGGGGCGACGGTGGCCGCGATGATCCAGTCCGTGGTCGAGCGGATGTACTCGGAGACGGAGGAGAACCGCTTCCTGGAGGTCACCTACGCCAACGGTGACAAGGAGGTCCTGTACTTCAAGGACTTCAACTCCGGCGCGATGATCCAGAACATCGTCGACCGCGCGAAGAAGATGGCCATCAAGGACTTCCTCGACCACGGCCAGCGCGGTCTGCGCGTCTCCCACCTGCTCGCCGCCTGCGTGGACGAGTTCAAGGAGAACGAGGACCTGCCCAACACGACCAACCCGGACGACTGGGCCCGCATCTCCGGCAAGAAGGGCGAGCGGATCGTCTTCATCCGCACCCTGGTCACCGGCAAGCAGGGCGCCGAGTCCGGCCGCTCGATCGACACCGTCGCCAACACGGGGCAGTACCTGTAAGCACCAGCGGTTCTCCGGAGCCGTACGCACAACCGTCCGGCTGTGGCGCCTCGCGGCCCCGCAGCCGGACGGCGCGTCTCGGGGCCCGCCCGTCAGTGCCGGGTTCTAGGCTCGACCCACCGTCCGCGGGCACAACGCCGGCGCCGGTGTTGTTCAGCGGTACGTCAGCGTGTTCCGCCCGTCCGGGGCGGAGCACCGGGCAAGGAGGGCCGCATGACCGTACGGCGCGTGATGGGGATCGAGACCGAGTACGGGATCTCCGTGCCCGGGCACCCCAACGCCAACGCCATGCTCACCTCGTCCCAGATCGTCAACGCCTACGCGGCGGCGATGCACCGGGCCCGGCGGGCCCGCTGGGACTTCGAGGAGGAGAACCCGCTGCGCGACGCGCGGGGGTTCGACCTCGCGCGCGAGGTGGCGGACGCCAGCCAGCTGACCGACGAGGACATCGGCCTCGCCAATGTGATCCTGACCAACGGGGCCCGGTTCTACGTGGACCACGCGCACCCCGAGTACAGCTCGCCCGAGGTGACCAACCCGCGCGACGCCGTGCTCTGGGACAAGGCCGGTGAGCGGATCATGGCCGCCGCCGCCCGGCGCGCGCTGGAGCTGCCCAACGGGCAGAACATCCTCCTGTACAAGAACAACACCGACAACAAGGGCGCCTCCTACGGCACCCACGAGAACTACCTGATGAAGCGGGCGACGCCGTTCGCCGACATCGTCCGCCACCTGACCCCGTTCTTCGTCTCCCGCCAGGTCGTCACGGGCGCCGGCCGGGTCGGCATCGGGCAGGACGGCTCGGCGCACGGCTTCCAGATCAGCCAGCGGGCGGACTACTTCGAGGTCGAGGTCGGCCTGGAGACCACCCTCAAGCGCCCGATCATCAACACCCGCGACGAGCCGCACGCCGACGCCGAGAAGTACCGCCGGCTGCACGTGATCATCGGGGACGCCAACCTCTCCGAGGTCTCCACCTACCTCAAGCTGGGCACCACCTCGCTGGTCCTGTCGATGATCGAGGACTCCTTCATCGCCTCCGACCTCGCCGTCGACCAGCCGGTGCGCACCCTGCACCGGGTCTCCCACGACCCGTCGCTCAAGCACCTGATCACCCTGCGCAACGGGCGCAGGCTCACCGCCGTCCAACTGCAGCTGGAGTACTTCGAGCTGGCCCGCAAGTACGTCGAGGACCGCTTCGGCACGGACGCCGACGAGCAGACCGTGGACGTGCTGGCCCGCTGGGAGGACGTCCTGGGGCGGCTGGAGAACGACCCGATGTCGCTCTCCCGGCAGCTCGACTGGATCGCCAAGCGGGAGATCCTGGAGGGCTACCGGAGCCGGGACGCGCTGGAGTGGGACAACTCCCGGCTGCACCTGGTCGACCTCCAGTACAGCGACGTCCGGCCCGAGAAGGGCCTCTACAACCGTCTGGTGGCGCGTGGCCGCTTCGAGCGGATGGTGACCGAGGAGGAGGTCGAGCGGGCCGTCTCGCAGCCCCCGGAGGACACCAGGGCCTACTTCCGAGGGCGCTGCCTCGACCAGTACGCGGAGCACGTCGCGGCGGCCTCCTGGGACTCGGTGATCTTCGACCTGCCGGGGCGCGACTCGTTGCAGCGCGTGCCCACCCTGGAGCCCCTGCGGGGCACCCGCAACCACGTCAAGGAGCTGCTGGACCGCTGCCGCACGGCGGAGGACCTCCTCCGTGTCCTGGCCGGCGGGTAACTTTTCGATCACCACGGGTGAACGTCCGCCGAATGGGAATCATCCGGGGTGGCAGCGGGTGTTGGACAGGAAGCGCCACGGCAAACCGGCAGCGGCCGTCGCACCTTGTGTATAGGGTCGGTGCCGAACGGCATCGACCGACCGACCAAACCGTGCCAGACGAATCGAGCGGGGTGAGGGAAATGGCGAGCAAGGACACCAGCGGCGGCCAGCAGCGGGCGAACCGCTCCTCCGAGGAGGTCGAGGAACAGGCCGCGGAAACCCAGAATTCCGACGACCTCAAGGAGCGCCAGGAAAAGCTGAGCGACGACGTCGACGCGGTTCTCGACGAAATCGACGAGGTGCTCGAGTCGAACGCCGAGGATTTCGTGCGCGGATTCGTGCAGAAGGGCGGGCAATAGCCCCGTACCCGGTATTCCGGAATTCACGGTCGCGACCGTCGAAACGCGGCCGGGCGGCCCCGCCGCCCGGCCGTCCGGCACCGGCCCTCCAGCCCCCGGTGATGATCGTCGGGCGGGTAGGGTGCGGGCAGCGCGCGCTTCAAGCTACCTGGAAGGAATCGTGTGGAAGCCAACACTCGTGGCACCGGGCGTCTACCGGCTGCCTTCCTGACCCCGGGGTCGTCCTCGTTCCTGGACTTCCTCGCCGAGCACAAGCCGGAGCTGTTGCCGGGCCGGCGCGGACTCCCCGAGGGGACCGTGGTCGAGGCGCCGCACGGGACGACCATCGTCGCCGCGGTGTTCGACGGCGGCGTGGTCATCGCCGGTGACCGCCGGGCGACGATGGGGAACGTCATCGCCCAGCGCGACATCGAGAAGGTCTTCCCCGCCGACGAGTACAGCGGGCTGGGCATCGCCGGCACCGCCGGCCTCGCGGTCGAGATGGTCCGGCTGTTCCAGCTGGAGCTGGAGCACTACGAGAAGATCGAGGGCACCACGCTCTCCCTGGAGGGCAAGGCCAACCGCCTGACGACCATGATCCGGGGCAACCTCGGCATGGCGATGCAGGGCCTGGCCGTCGTCCCGCTGTTCGCCGGATACGACCTCGACCTCGGTCGCGGCCGGATCTTCAACTACGACGTCACCGGCGGGCGTTCGGAGGAGCGCGGGTTCGCCGCCACCGGCTCCGGCTCGGTGTTCGCGCGGGGCTCGCTCAAGAAGCTCTACCGCGAGGACCTGACGGCCGAGCAGGCCTCCACCCTGGTCGTCCAGGCGCTGTACGACGCGGCCGACGACGACTCCGCCACCGGCGGCCCGGACCTCGCCCGCAAGATCTACCCGATCGTCTCGCTGATCACGGCGGACGGCTTCCACCGGCTCACCGAGACCGAGGTCGCCGCGATCGCCGTCGCGATCACCGACGAGCGCCTGACCCGCCCCAACGGCCCGCAGGCCCCGCTGATCTAGTCACTCCCAGCTGATCTGGCCACTCCTACAGGAAAGGGACGACCGCCGGTGTCGACACCGTTCTACGTCTCGCCCCAGCAGGCCATGGCGGACCGCGCGGAGTACGCCCGCAAGGGCATCGCGCGAGGCCGCAGCGTGGTCGTGCTCACCTACACCGATGGCATCGTCTTCGTCGCGGAGAACACCTCGCGGGCGCTGCACAAGGTCTCCGAGATCTACGACAAGATCGCCTTCGCGGCGGTCGGCCGCTACAACGAGTTCGAGAACCTGCGCATCGGCGGCGTCCGCTACGCCGACCTGCGGGGCTTCTCCTACGACCGGGCCGACGTCACCGCCCGGGGCCTGGCCAACGTCTACGCCCAGACGCTGGGCACCATCTTCTCCTCGGTCGGCGAGAAGCCGTACGAGGTCGAGCTGATCGTGGCCGAGGTCGGCCGCGACTCCGACCAGGACCAGATCTACCGGCTCACGCCGGACGGCTCGGTCGTGGACGAGAAGAACTACGTGGTGGTCGGCGGCAACGCCGACTCCATCGGCAACTACCTGGGCCAGCGCCACCGGGCCGGGCTGAGCCTGACCGAGGCCGTCAGGGTCGCGGTCGACTCGCTGGCACGGGACCCCAACGGGGGGAGCCCGCGCACCCTCACGCCGGAGCAGCTGGAGGTGGCCGTCCTCGACCGCCAGCGGTTCCAGCAGCGGAAGTTCAAGCGCATCCTCGGCAACCAGCTCGGCCGGTTGCTGGAGGGGGACGAGTCCGCCGAGGCGGACGACGAGGACAAGCCGGCGGCCACCCCGCCGTCGGACGAGTAGTGCCTGCGGAGTCCCGTGCGGCGGCCCAACCGCCGTACGGGGCTCCGGTGCCCCTGCGGCGCGTGCGTCGTGGAGGCGGTTTCGGACAGCTCCGACGAACAAGGGAGTGCTCATGGACCGCCGGATTTTCGGGCTGGAGAACGAGTACGGCGTGACCTGCACGTTCCGCGGGCAGCGACGGCTGTCGCCGGACGAGGTGGCGAGGTACCTGTTCCGCCGGGTCGTCTCCTGGGGCCGCAGCAGCAACGTGTTCCTGCGCAACGGCGCCCGCCTCTACCTCGACGTCGGCTCCCACCCCGAGTACGCCACCCCCGAGTGCGACGACGTCGTCGAGCTGGTGACGCACGACAAGGCCGGCGAGCGCATCCTCGAAGGGCTCCTCGTGGACGCCGAGCGGCGGCTGCACGAGGAGGGCATCGCGGGGGACGTCTACCTCTTCAAGAACAACACCGACTCGGCCGGCAACTCCTACGGCTGCCACGAGAACTACCTCGTGGCCCGGCACGGCGAGTTCTCGCGGCTGGCGGACGTGCTCATCCCGTTCCTCGTCACCCGGCAGCTGATCTGCGGGGCCGGCAAGGTGCTGCAGACCCCGCGCGGCGCGGTCTACTGCGTCAGTCAGCGGGCCGAGCACATCTGGGAGGGCGTGAGCTCGGCCACCACCCGCTCGCGCCCGATCATCAACACCAGGGACGAGCCGCACGCGGACGCCGAGCGCTACCGCCGGCTGCACGTGATCGTCGGCGACTCCAACATGTCCGAGACCACGACGCTGCTCAAGGTCGGTGCCACCGACCTGGTGCTGCGGCTGATCGAGGCCGGCGTGGTGATGCGCGACCTCACCCTGGAGAACCCGATCCGGGCGATCCGCGAGGTCAGCCACGACCTCACCGGCACCCACCAGGTGCGCCTGGCCAACGGCCGGGAGGCCAGCGCGCTGGACATCCAGGAGGAGTACTTCACCAAGGCCCTGGACTTCGCCGACCGCAAGGGGCTCAACACCGGCACCATCGCCCAGGTGCTCGACCTGTGGGGCCGCACGCTGGAGGCCGTCCGCAGCGAGAACCTCGACTCGGTGGCCACCGAGATCGACTGGATCATGAAGTACAAGCTCATCGAGCGCTACCGCGCCAAGCACGAGATGAGCATGTCCAACCCGCGGGTGGCGCAGATCGACCTCGCGTACCACGACATCCACCGCCGGCGCGGGCTGTTCTACCTGCTCCAGGGCAAGGGCCAGGCGAAGCGGGTGACCACCGACCTCAAGACCTTCGAGGCCAAGTCGGTGCCGCCGCAGACCACCCGGGCCCGGCTGCGCGGGGACTTCATCCGCCGGGCGCAGGAGCAGCGGCGGGACTTCACCGTCGACTGGGTGCACCTGAAGCTGAACGACCAGGCGCAGCGCACGGTGCTGTGCAAGGACCCGTTCCGGTCGGTGGACGAGCGGGTGGAGAAGCTGATCGCCGGGATGTGATCTTCGCGGCGTCCGGCCCCGGTGGTGTCTACCGGGGCCGGACGCGTGCCGGGCATACGCTGTCCGTCGAATCGGGGGAGCCGACTTCGACCGACAGTTAGGACCACCGTGCGCCGCACCGCCGGTTTGCTTCTCACGCTGCCGCTGCTGCTCGCCGTCGGGTGCAGCAGCTCGCCCAAGGCGGCCTCCCCGGCGACGCCGTCCCCGGCCAGTGCGCCCCCGACCGTGCCCGCTCCGGTCGGCGAGGCCTCGCCGATGCCCGTCCTGTCCGGCGGCGGCTTCGGCTCGAAGGCGACGATCACGATCCCCGAGGGCGCGCAGCCGAGCGGGCAGTTCGTGGTGAACACGGTGAGCGAGGGCGAGCGGTCGACCGTCGGCAAGGGCGACTGGGTGACGGTCAACTACACGGCGAAGGACTGGACGACGGGCAAGGACCTGCCCAGTTCGTACGACCCGAACGGCAAGCCGCAGCTGTACCAGGCGGGCAGCGGGCAGCTGGTGCCGGCGCTGGACCAGAGCGTGATCGGCAAGAAGGTGGGCGCCCGGCTGCTGGTGGTGGCCCCGCCGGCGGCGGCGTTCGGGGACCAGGGGTCGAACCAGCTGGGCGTGGCCAAGGGGGACACGGTGGTGTTCGTGCTGGACGTCATGGAGGCGCTGCCGCCGGACTCCACGCTGACCGGGGCGATGACCCAGCCGGCGGCGACGCTCCCGCAGGTCAAGGACAACGGCAAGGCGCCGATGACGATCACCGTCCCGGCGGGGCAGGCGGCTCCGACCGACCTCCAGCAGGCGGTGCTGGTCAAGGGCGAGGGCAAGCCGGTCAAGAGCGGGCAGACGCTGGTGGTGCAGTACACCGGGGTGCTGTGGGCCAACGGCCAGCAGTTCGACGCCTCCTGGACGCACGGCGGCGCGCAGGCGGTGCAGATCGGCACGGGCAGCGTGATCGAGGGCTGGGACAAGGGCCTCGTCGGGCAGAGCGTCGGCAGCCGGGTGCTGCTGGTGGTGCCGCCCGCGCTGGGCTACCAGGACAAGGCGCAGGGCGCCGTGCCCGCCAACTCGACCCTGGTCTTCGTGATCGACATTCTGGAAGCGGTCTAGGAAGTCGACCGGGGGATTCCGTAGGCTTGGGCGGACGCTCGCAGATCGCGGCGTCCGCCCTCATCCTGAGCTGTCATACTGCCCTCGCACTGTGGCAGGCGCCCCCCGGCGCCCAGGTCCGGGGCGGGCGGTGCGACGGGCGGCCCGGCTCTCACCACGCCGGGTGTGGACCTAGGACCTCGTGGCGAGATGGATGGGGAGTCATGACTGAGAAGACGCCGAGCCCGGGCGGCGACGGCACCGCGGCGAACGGCCCTGCCGGTGACCCGGCCGCCTCGCGACCCGGCGGCCCGATCGCGGCGGATCGCGAGTCGATCGTCGTGCCCCCGGCGATCCTCGCGCAGCAGGCGGGCTGGGCGCAGCCGGGCGAGCAGCCCCGGCCGTCCGGCGCGTCCAAGGAGGACGGCGACGACGCCCCGCAGATCTTCGCCAGCAACGTCCGCCGTGCCGACGTCTCGGAGGCGGGGTACGACGAGAACCCGCCCGGGGTGGGTCGGCTGGGTGTGATCCTCGGCTCGATCCTGACCGTCCTCCTGGTCGGCAGCGCCGTGACGCTCTACCTGGTGAACAAGGACGGCGGGACGAAGGACGAGCCCGCGGCCGCCAAGCCGGACGCGGCGACGACCGCGCCGCCCACGCCGACCGCCGCGCCGGTTCCGCCGATCAAGGACAGCGCCAAGGTGCTGCCGACGATCGGTGGCGACTTCGGCAAGAAGGCCGACATCCAGGTGCCCGGCGAGAAGTCGGACGGCACCTTCGTGGTCAAGGTCCTCTCCGAGGGCAGCGGCCCCAAGGTGGAGAAGAACAACTGGACCTCGGTGGACTACACCGCCAAGGACTGGAACACGGGCAAGGACATCCCGAGCTCGTACGACAACAGCGGCAAGCCGCAGATCTTCCAGGCCGGCACGGACGCGCTGATCCCGGCGCTGGACCAGGCCGTGGTCGGGAAGAAGGCCGGTTCGCGCGTGCTGGTGGTGGCCCCGCCGGCCGCCGCGTTCGGCGACAAGGGCAAGGCCGACATGTCGATCGGCGCGAAGGACGACCTGATCTTCGTGATCGACATCCGCAACACCAACGCGCCGGACTCGGTCGTGAGCGGCACGGTCACCCCGCCGCCGGCGGACTTCCCGCAGGTCAAGGACAACGGCAAGAAGCCGGCGGAGATCACCCCGGTCGCCGGGGCGAAGGACCCGACCGAGCTCAAGTCGCACGTCCTGATCAAGGGCACGGGCCCGGCGGTGGAGAAGGGCGAGAAGGTCGTCGTCCAGTACACCGGCGCGCTGTTCAAGGACGGCAAGGTCTTCGACTCCTCGCTCAGCAAGGGCCAGGCGTTCTCCTTCCCGGTCGGCGGCGGCCAGGTCATCCAGGGCTGGGACCAGGGGCTGGCGGGCCAGACCGTCGGCAGCCGGGTCGAGCTGGTGATCCCGGCGGCGATGGCCTACGGGGACAAGGGCCAGGGCGACATCCCGCCGAACGCCGCACTGGTCTTCGTGGTGGACATCCTCGACGCGGGTCAGGGCTGATCCACTTTCGGGTGACAATGGTGGGCGTGTGACCTACGGGTCCGGCCGCGTGGCCGGGCCCGGACGGGCGGCGGGTGCCCGTACGGTGGTCTGCCAGGCTCTTGGTGTCTGGGCGGACCGGCGTGCGGATGCCCGCCGCTCGGTCGTGTACGGAATTGCGAATGTGAGAAGAGGGACCATGGCTGTCAACCTGAACGAGAAGCCCGAGATCGACTTCCAGGACGGCGACGCCCCCACCGAGCTGCAGGTCCGCGACATCGTCGTGGGCGACGGCGAGGAGGCCAAGCCTGGCCAGGTCGTCAGCGTCCGCTACGTGGGCGTGACCCGTGAGACCGGCGAGGAGTTCGACGCGAGCTGGAACCGCGGCACCACGCCGTTCCAGTTCCCGCTGGGCGCCGGCCGGGTCATCAAGGGCTGGGACCAGGGCGTCGCGGGCATGAAGGTCGGCGGCCGTCGCGAGCTGACCATCCCGTCGCACCTGGGCTACGGCGCCCAGTCGCCGACCCCGGCGATCCCGCCGCACTCGACCCTGATCTTCGTGGTCGACCTGCTGGCCGTCTGAGCCTGCTCGGACCGCGGGCCGGACCCCTTCGGGGGCCCGGCCCGCAGCCGTATCGACCGGCGGCTTTTGCGGTGCGTACCGCTACCGGTACGGTCGGTCTCGCCGGGTTCTGGATCGCCCGGTTGGCGCACCCCGCGCGCGGCGCGGCACACCGGAAGGGTCAGCGATGGCGATCGCCAAGGCAGAGCGGCTGATGAATCTCGCCCTGTGCCTGATGAACACCAGACGTCCGCTCTCCAAGAAGGAGCTGCGGGAATCCATCGAGGCGTACCGCGAGGCCTGGCAGCACAGCAGCGAGGACGCCTTCAACCGGATGTTCGAGCGGGACAAGGACGACCTGCGCGAACTCGGTCTGGTGATCGACGTCGACGAGAGCGCGCTGGACGGGGAGCTGGGCTACCTGGCCCGCCCCGACCGCAACCGGCTGCCGGAGATCGCGCTGGACGCCGAGGAGGCGGCCGCGCTGACCCTGGCCGCCCGGGTCTGGCAGCAGGCCAAGATGTCCGGCGCGGCCAGCGGCGCGCTGCAGAAGCTGCGGGCGGCCGGGGTGCCGTTCGCCGAGGCCGAGGGCCGTACCGCCCTGGAGCCGCGCATCCCCGCCCGGGAGGCCGCGTTCGAGCCGCTGCTCACCGCCGCCCGGGACCGCCGCCCCGTGACCTTCGAGTACCGCAAGGCCGGCGCCGCCGCCGCGGACCTGCGCAGTGTGGAGCCGTGGGCGCTGGAGTGCTGGCGCGGGCACTGGTACCTGGCCGGGTACGACCGTGACCGGGGCGACGCCCGGGTGTTCCGGCTCAGCCGGATCACCGGCAAGGTGCGCAGCAGGCCGGGCGCCTTCGCGGCGCCGGTGCCCGAGCACGTGGACGTGCGCGCCACCGTCGCCAAGTTCGCCGGGGAGGGCGCCACCGCCACCGCGACCGTACGGGTCCGGCGGGGCGCGGGCTTCCCGCTGCGCACCAAGGCGCTGAGCAGCGCCCGGGTCGACGAGGGCTGGGACGAGCTGGAGATCCCGTACGGCAACGGGCTGGGCGCCGACCTCGCGGAGTTCGGGCCGGACGTGCTGGTGCTCGGGCCGGAGGAGCTGCGGGCGGATGTGATCGACCGGCTGCGGGCGGTCGCGGGTAGCGAGGATGTGCGGGCATGAGCAATGCGATCGACCAGACGCGGCGGATGCTGTCGCTGGTCACCTATCTGCGGGAGCGTCCCGGGGCCGAGGTGGCCGAGGTGGCGCGGGCGTTCGGGATCTCCGAGCGGGAGCTGATCGGGGACCTCAACGTGCTGCCGATGTGCGGCACCAGCTTCCGCGGCGGGGACCTGCTCGACATCGACACCGACGGCGAGCGGATCTGGTGGCACAACGTGGACGACGTGGCGCAGCCGCTGCGCCTGGCCGCCGACGAGGCGACCGCGCTGCTGGTGGCCGCCCGCGCGGTCGCCGGGCTGCCGGGGCTGCGCGTCGGTGACCGCGAGGCGCTCACCCGGGCCGTCGCCAAGATCGAGAACGCGGCCGGGGAGAGCGCCGAGGGCAGCGCCCGGGTCGGGGTGACCTTCGAGGCGGAGAGCCACGTCTTCGCGGACATCGACCGGGCGCTCAGCGAGGGCCGGCGGCTGTGGCTGCGGTACTACTCGCACGGGCGCGGCGGGATGACCGAGCGGGAGGTGGACCCGATCCGGCTGCTCACCGAGGGCCACACCTACCTGGAGGCCTGGTGCAGGACCTCGGAGGACCACCGGATGTTCCGGTTGGACCGGGTCGCCGAGATCCGCGTGCTGGACGTCCCGGCGGACCCGCCCCGGCGGGAGCCGCGGGACCTGAGCGGCGGGCTGGTCAACCCGGCGGCGGACGACCCGGAGGTGGTCGTCGAGGTGTCCTCGGGCGGGCGCTGGGTGGCCGAGTACTACACCCACGACAAGGCCGAGGAGCTCGCGGACGGCGGGCTGCGGATCACCCTGCGCAGCGCCGACCCCTCCCAGCTGCGCCCGCTGGCGCTGCGGCTGGGCCGGGACGGGCGGATCGTCTCGCCGCCGGAGCTGGCGGAGCAGGCGCGTTCGGCCGCGCGGGAGGCGCTGGCCGCCTACGGGGAGGGGCGGGCCTGAGGGGTGGAAGCCGGGACGAGGTTCAAGGTGTACTGCTCGGAGTGCCGCGAGAAGGTGGAGCTCCCGGCGGAGGAGTTCCGGCTGACCCTCGGGCGCACGCCGGAGCAGGCGCACTACAGCTTCGGCTGTCCGCGCTGCGGGGCGGGGGTGCGCAAGCCGGCGGGGGAGAAGATCGTCGAGGCGCTGACGGCGGCGGGGGTGCGCACCATGCGGCTCGTGCCGGTGGAGGGGTGACCTCCGCCGTATAGGCTGGGGCGCATGTCCTGGATGCTCGTCGCCGTCGTCCTGCTCGCCACCGCGGGCCTGCTGGTCCTCGGGGTCCTCGCGATCCGGCTCTGGGCGGACGTGCGGGCGCTGGCCAAGGGCGTGGACGCGGCCTCGCGGGCGCTGACCGAGGCGGCGGAGGAGCTGGCGGCCGCGGCTCCCCGCTGACGGTGCACTGATCACGGGTGCCGTAGCACACGTCACGGTTCGGTGGTACCGGGACTGATGCGGGGGTGTGAGGGCGCGTTACGCTCTCAGGTGACTCCTGAACCTGTCCGCCGGGGGTCGCTGTCCTGTTCGGGCGGCCTTCGTCGGGGCGTCATCCGCAGCGGTTACCATCCGCGCGGACGGTCCGGTGGGCCGCCATGAGTGAAGGTGGTCGCGCATGCGCATCTCGATGACCGCGATCGTGGTGGTCGTGATCTTCGCCATCGTGCTGTTCGGAGCCAAGAGGCTGCCGGAGGTGGCGCGGTCGCTGGGCCAGTCCCTGCGCATCCTCAAGAGCGAGGCCAAGGCGATGCGTACGGACGGCGAGGAGGAGGCCGCGCCTGCCGCGCCCGCCTCGCCCTCCTCGTCCGTCGAGGGCGGCGCCGCGCATCAGGCCAAGACCATCCAGACCGCGCCGGGGGCCTCCTCCACGGCCCGTCCGGTGGCCGAGCGCGAGGCCGAAGGGCCGCGCTGAGCCGCCCGTACGCGTGACGCAGCTGGCGTACGCGACCACGCGGGCCCGTCGACCGGCGGGCTCCACGCACGATCTTCCGAGGACCGGGGTTGAGCAAGTTGTCCAAGGCGCCGAAGGCGTCCAAGAATCCTGAGGGGCGGATGGCCCTGGCCGACCACCTCCGGGAACTGCGCAACCGGGTGGTGAAGTCGGTCCTGGCGATCGTGGTGATCACGATCGTCGCCCTGATCTACCACAAGCAGATCGAGACGTTCCTGCTGAAGCCGCTGCCGCAGTGCAACACCCAGGAGGAGATCGCGCACTACCACGGCAAGTGCGCCCAGGTCTCCAACATCGGTCTGACCTCCGGTTTCACCTTCATGCTCCAGGTGGCGCTGACGGCCGGCGTGGTGGGCGCGGTGCCGGTGTGGCTGTGGCAGGTGTGGGCGTTCGTGGCGCCCGGTCTGCACAAGCACGAGAAGAAGTACACCGTCATCTTCATGGTCTGCGGGGCGCCGCTGTTCCTCGCGGGCGTGGCGGTGGCCTTCCTGGTGCTGCCGACCACCGTCCAGGTCCTGATCGCGTTCACCCCGGACAAGACGACACCGATCCTGCCGCCGAACGACTACTTCGACATGGCGACGCGGATGGTGCTGGTCTTCGGCCTGGCCTTCGAGTTCCCGCTGCTGCTCGTGATGATGAACATGGTCGGCATGGTCACGGGCAAGCGGCTGCTGGGCTGGTGGCGCGGGATGATCATGGCGATCACCGTGTTCACGGCCTTCGCGACGCCGAGCGCCGACCCGCTGAGCATGCTGGCGCTGGCCGCGCCGATCTGGGCGCTGTACTTCGTCGCGGTGGGCATTGCGCTGCTCAACGACCGGCGCAAGGCGCGCCGCAACCCCGACGCGGGCCTGGACGACGAGGAGGCCTCGCACCTGGACCTGTCGGTGCAGCCGGTCGCGGGCATCGAGGAGGTGCACGCCTCGGGCGCCCCCGCCGCGAGCGCGGCCCCCGTCCCGGCGGCGCGCCGCGAGCAGATGGACGACATCACCTGATCCGGTGAGCGTGAGGAGCCCCGGCCCGTCGGCCGGGGCTTTTCGCTGTTCGGGCGCCCTCGGCGGGTGCCCTTGGCAGGATGAATGGCATGTGACATATTACTGGCGTGTTGATGAGTCGGAGACCTCCCCTGGACGTCGTCGTGGTCGGCGCCGGCGTCGTCGGCGCGGCCTGTGCGTACTACGCCGCCCGCGCCGGGCTCGCCGTGGCCGTCGTCGACCGAGGGCCCGTGGCCGGCGGGACGACCGGCGCCGGCGAGGGCAACCTGCTGCTCTCCGACAAGGGCCCCGGGCCCGAGCTGGACCTCGCGGTGCTGAGCAGCCGCCTCTGGCGCGAGCTCGCCGAGGAGCTCGGTGCCGCCATGGAGTACGAGCCCAAGGGCGGCGTGGTCGTCGCCTCCACCGAGGCCGGCCAGCAGGCGCTGCGAGAGTTCGCCGCGACGCAGTCCGCCGTCGGGGTGGAGGCCGAGGAGGTGCCCGCCGAGCGGCTGCACGAGCTGGAGCCGCACCTCGCCCCCGGGCTGGCCGGCGGCTTCCACTACCCGCAGGACGCCCAGGTCCAGCCCGCCCTCGCCGCCGCCCACCTGCTGCGCGAGGCCCGCCGGATGGGCGCCGAGCTGATCACCGGCGAGAGCGTCACCGCGATCGACCTCGGCCCGGACGGCGCCGTGCGCGGCGTACGGACCGCGCAGCGCGAGCTGGCCGCCCCCGCCGTCGTCAACGCCGCCGGGACCTGGGGCGGGGAGCTGGCCCAGATGGCCGGGGTGCACCTGCCGGTGATGCCCCGGCGCGGCTTCGTGCTCGTCACCGAGCCGCTGCCCAGGATCGTGCGGCACAAGGTGTACGCCGCCGACTACGTGGCCGACGTCGCCAGCGGCTCGGCCGACCTCCAGACCTCCGGCGTCGTCGAGGGCACCCCCGGGGGGCCGGTGCTGATCGGCGCCAGCCGGGAGCGCGTGGGCTTCGACCGCACGCTCTCCCAGGAGGTGCTGCGCCGGCTCGCCGGGCAGGCCGCCGCGCTGTTCCCGGTGCTCGCCGAGGTGACCGTCATGCGGGCCTACCGGGGCTTCCGCCCGTACCTGCCCGACCACCTGCCGGCCATCGGGGCCGACGCCCGGGTGCCCGGGCTGTACCACGCCTGCGGGCACGAGGGGGCCGGCATCGGGCTGGCCCCGGCCACCGGGCTGCTCATCAGCGAGCAGCTGACCGGCAAGCGGCCGGAGCTGGACCTCGCGCCCTTCGGCGCGGACCGGTTCGCGCGGTGAACCCCGGCCTGGGAGTCGGCCCGGAAGCGGGCCTGGAGGTCGGCCTGGACGTCGGCCTCGAAGTCGGCCTGGAGGTCGGCCTGGAAGTGAACATCCGTCTGGATTGGAGAGGCCGCCGATGAGCCGCCGCACCCCCGCCGGGCTGGTCGGGGCCGAGCCCGGGCCCGCCCACCACATCGAGTTCGACGGCCGGGCCGTGCCCGCGCTGCCCGGGCAGTCCATCGCCGCCGCGCTGTGGGCCGACGGCGTGCTCGCCTGGCGCACCACCCGCGTGGGCGGGCGGCCGCGCGGGGCGTTCTGCGGCATCGGCGCCTGCTTCGACTGCCTGGCCGTCGTCGACGGCCGGCCCAACCAGCGCACCTGCCTGCTGCCCGCCGAGCCGGGCACCGTCGTCACCACCCAGGAGGGCCACGGCCGTGCCGACCTCGCCGTCTGACTTCGACCTGGCGGTCGTCGGTGCCGGGCCCGCCGGGCTGGCCGCCGCCGTCACCGCCGCGGACCTCGGGCTGCGCTGCGTCCTGCTGGACGGGGCCTCGGCCACCGGCGGGCAGTACTACCGCCACCCGGCGCCCGGGCTCGGCGCCGCCCGGCCGGGCCGGCTGCACCACGGGTGGTCCGTCTACACCGGGCTGGCCTCGCGGCTGCAGGCCGGGAACGCGGAGTTCCGCGGCGGGCACCAGGTCTGGGCGCTGGAGCGCACGGAGGCCGGGTTCACCGTGCACGTCACGCGCGGGCCGGACGCCCAGGACCGTACGGCTCTGAGGGCGAAGGCCGTGCTGCTCGCCACCGGGGCGTACGAGCGGCAGCTGCCCTTCCCCGGCTGGACGCTGCCCGGCGTCGTCACCGCCGGGGGCGCGCAGGCCATGCTCAAGTCCGGCCTGGTGCTGCCCGGGCGGCGGATCGTGGTGGCCGGGAGCGGGCCGCTGCTGCTCGCGGCGGCCTCCTCGCTGGTCACCGCCGGGGCCCGGGTGCCCGCGGTGGTCGAGGCCACCCGCTACCTCGGGTACGCCCGGCGCCCCGATGTGATGGCGGCCGTCCCCGCCAAGCTCGTCGAGGGCGCCGGGCACGGGTCCGCGCTGCTGCGCCACCGGGTGCGGCTGCGGCTGCGCAGCGCCGTCGTCGAGGCGCACGGGACGGACCGGGTCACCGGCGTCACCGTCGCCCGGCTGGACGGCGACTGGCGGCCGGTGCCCGGCAGCGAGCGGCGGATCGACTGCGACGCGCTCGCCGTCGGCCACGGGCTGCTGCCGCAGATCGACCTGGCCACCGAGCTGGGCGCGGCCACCCGGGCCTGCCCGGACGGCGCCGTGGCCCTGGCCGTCGACGCGACGATGGCGACCAGCGTGCCCGGGCTGTGGTCGGCGGGGGAGACCAACGGCGTCGGCGGCGCTGACCTCGCGATCGCCGAGGGCGTCCTGGCCGCGCACGCCGTGGCCGACGCGGCTCCCTCGGGCGGGCTGCTGCGCCGCCGGGGGCGGCTGCGGGCCTTCGCCGAGCTGATGGCGGGCGCGCACCGGCCCGGGCCGGGCTGGACGGGCTGGCTGCGGCCGGACACCGACGTGTGCCGGTGCGAGGAGGTGCCGGTCTCCGCGGTGCGCGAGGCGGTGGAGGAGCTGGGGGCGGGCGACGCCCGTACCGTCAAGCTGCTCACCCGGGCCGGGATGGGCTGGTGCCAGGGGCGGATGTGCGGCCCCGCCGTCGCCTGCCTGGCGGGCTCCTCGCAGGAGCCGGGGCCGGACCGCAGACCGCTGGGGTGCCCGGTGCCGCTGGCGCAGCTGGCGGCGGGCGAACCGTCCGAATCGTGAACCAGTCGTGAACCAGTGGCCGGAGGCTCTTGTCTCCGGCCTGTCCCCACTAATAAAATGTCACACCTCACCAAGGAGAGCACCGTGTCCAACACCCCCCGTGACACCACCCGTCCCTGGCGCGGCATCATGGTCGCCACCACGATCCCGCTGCGCCCGGACCTTTCCGTCGACTACGACGCGTACGCCGAGCACGTGCGCTGGCTGATCGAGTCCGGCTGCGACGGCGTCGTCCCCAACGGCTCGCTCGGCGAGTACCAGACGCTCACCGCCGAGGAGCGCACCCGCGTCGTCGAGGTCGCCGTCGAGGCGGCCGGTGACGGCTCCCGGGTCATGCCCGGCGTGGCCGCGTACGGCAGTGCCGAGTCCCGCCGCTGGGCCGAGCAGGCCGCCGAGGCCGGCGCCGGCTCCGTGCTGCTGCTGCCGCCGAACGCCTACCGGGCCGACCACGCCTCGGTGCGCGCGCACTACGCCGAGGTCGCCAAGGCCGGGGTGCCGGTGGTCGCGTACAACAACCCGATCGACACCAAGGTCGACCTGGTGCCCTCGCTGCTGGCCGAACTGCACGCGGACGGCTCGATCGTCGCCGTCAAGGAGTTCAGCGGGGACGTGCGCCGGGCGTACGAGATCGGCGAACTGGCCCCCGGGCTGGACCTGTTGATCGGTGCGGACGACGTGCTGCTGGAGCTGGCGCTCGCCGGTGCCGTCGGCTGGATCGCCGGATACCCGAACGCGCTGCCGGAGGCGTCGGTGGAGCTGTACCGCGCCGCCGTCGCGGGGGAGCTGGAGACGGCGCTGCCGCTCTACAAGTCCCTGCACTCGCTGCTGCGCTGGGACTCCAAGACGGAGTTCGTCCAGGCGATCAAGCTCTCCATGGACATCGCCGGGCGCCCCGGCGGGCCCGTCCGCGCGCCGCGCCTGCCGCTGACGCCGGAGATCGAGGCGGCCGTGCGGGCCGCCACCGAGAAGGCGCTGGCCGAGGGCCTCGCCTGATCCTGTGAGACCGTTCCGACCGGCTGCGGGGGCAGCCGGGTCGGACCCCACCCGGGAACTCCACCCAGGAACCCCGCCCGGGAACTCCACCCCACCCTCACCCCACGGGAGTTGTGCGTCATGCGCAGCCGTCATGTGTTCCACGCCGTCGACTCGCACACCGAGGGCATGCCGACCCGGGTCATCACCGGCGGGTTCGGCGTCATCCCCGGTGCGACCATGGCCGAGCGCCGGGTGCACTTCCAGGAGAACCTGGACCACTACCGGACGCTGCTCATGTACGAGCCGCGCGGCCACGCCTCGATGAGCGGCGCGATCCTGCAGCCGCCGACCCGGCCGGACGCCGACTACGGGGTGCTGTTCATCGAGGTCTCCGGGCTGCTGCCGATGTGCGGGCACGGGACGATCGGGGTGGCCACCGTGCTGGTGGAGACCGGGATGGTGCCGGTCGTCGAGCCCGTCACCACCGTCCGGCTGGACACGCCGGCCGGGCTGGTCGTCGCCGAGGTGCGGGTGGAGGACGGCGCGGCCAAGGCCGTGACGATCCGCAACGTGGCCTCGTACTCCGTCGGCCTGGACCGCACGATCGAGGTCCCCGGGTACGGCACCGTGACGTACGACCTCGCGTACGGCGGCAACTTCTACGCGATCCTGCCGCTGGCCGAGTTCGGGCTGCCCTTCGAGCGCGAGCGCAAGCAGGAGATCCTGGCCGCCGGCCTCGCGCTGATGGACGCCATCAACGGGAGCCCGGAGCGGCCCGTCCACCCCGAGGACCCGTCCTTCCACAGCTGCCACCACGTGTACCTCGCCGCGCCCGGCTCCACCGCCGAGCACTCCCGGCACGCGATGGCCATCCACCCCGGCTGGTTCGACCGCTCGCCCTGCGGCACCGGCACCTCGGCGCGGATGGCGCAGCTGCACGCGCGCGGGGAGCTGCCGCTGGGGCGGGACTTCCGCAACGACTCCTTCATCGGGACGACCTTCATCGGCCGGCTCGTCGAGGAGACCGAGGTCGCCGGGCAGCCGGCCGTGGTGCCCACCGTCACCGGGCGGGCCTGGGTCACGGGGACGGCCCAGTACATGCTCGACCCGTCCGACCCGTTCCCGGCGGGCTTCCTGCTCTGAACCCCCCTGCTTCGTCAAGCCGTTGAAGGGCCGATAGTCATGACCATCACCTCCTACAACCCCGCCGACCCGGACGACCTCGTCGTCTCGGTGGAGGAACCGGGCGCCGAGGCCGTGCGCTCCGCCGTGCTGCGGGCGCGGGCCGCGCAACGCGGCTGGCTCGGGGCCGGGGCGGGCGCCCGCTCGGCGGCGCTCGGGCGGATCGCCGACGCGGTCGACGCCCACGCGGGGGAGCTGGCCGCGCTGATCGTGCGCGAGGTCGGCAAGCCGCTCGCCGAGGCGCGCGGCGAGGTCGCGCGGACGGCGGCGATCTGGCGCTACTACGCGCAGGCGCCGTACGCGGCCGGCGGGGAGGTGCACGAGACGGCCGGCGGGCCGGGGCTGCTGCTCACCCGGCGGCGCCCGTACGGGGTGGCCGGGCTGATCGCGCCCTGGAACTTCCCTCTGGCGATCCCGAGTTGGAAGGCGGCTCCGGCGCTGGCCGTCGGGAACACGGTGGTGCTCAAGCCGGCGCCGGAGGCCACGGCCTGTGCGCTGCGGCTCGCCGAGCTGGCCGTCTCGGCCGGGCTCCGGGAGGACGTGTTCACGGTGCTGCCGGGTGGGGCCGAGGAGGGCGCCGCGCTGGTGGAGGCGGCGGACGTGGTGTCGTTCACCGGCTCCACCGGGGTCGGCCGGGCCGTGGTGCGGGCCGCCACCGAGCGCGGGACGCCCGTGCAGGCCGAACTCGGCGGGCTGAACGCCGCGTTGGTGCTGCCGGATGCCGACATCGCGCTGGCCGCCGAGCACATCGCGGCGGCCGTCGCCGGGTACGCGGGGCAGAAGTGCACCGCCACCAGCCGGATCATCGCCGTCGGCGCCGCGTACGGGCCGCTCAAGGAGGCGCTGGTCAAGGCGCTCGCGGCCGTGGACGACTCGGTGTGCGGGCCCGTGATCAACGCGGGCGCGCGGGAGCGGCTGGTCGGCGCCGTCGTCTCGGCCGTCGAGGCCGGGGCCACGCTGCTCCACGGCGGGGCCGTGCCCGAGCGGCCCGGCTGGTACGTCGAGCCGACCCTGCTGACCGACGTCCCGGCCGAACACCCGCTGGCGCGCGAGGAGTTCTTCGGCCCGATCGCCGTGCTGCACGCGGCGGCCGACCTGGACGAGGCGATCGAACTCGCCAACGACACCCCGCACAGCCTCGCCACCTCGGTGCACACCCGCGGCCTGGACGCGGCGCTCGCCGCCGCCGACCGGCTGGACGCGGGCATGATCCGGGTCAACGCCCCCTCCAGCGGCGTGGACTTCCACCTGCCCTTCGGTGGCACCAAGGGCGCGAGCCACGGCGACCGCGAACAGGGCCGGGCCGCACTGGACTTCTACACGGTCGGCCGGACGGTCAGCGTGCTGCCGGGCGGGAGCCTGTGATGCGGGTGCGGACGGTCGACTACCACACGGCCGGGGAGCCGTTCCGGATCGTGCTGGACGGCGTCCCCGCGATCCCCGGCGACACCGTCGCCGAGCGGCGGGCCATCGCGATCGGCGCGGGCGGGAGCGCGACGGCCCCCCGGCCCAGCGAACTCGACCGCGTGCGGCAGCTGTTGGCGCAGGAGCCGCGCGGCCACGCCGGGATGTACGGCGGGTTCCTGGTGCCGCCGGACGACGAGGAGGCGCACCTGGGCGTGCTCTTCTGGCACAAGGACGGCTACTCGACGGCCTGCGGGCACGGCACCATCGCGCTCGGCGCGTGGGCCGTGGACTCCGGGCTCGTCGCCGCCCCCGAGGACGGGACGGCGCGGGTGCGCATCGACGTGCCGTCGGGGCGGGTGACCGCGCTGGTACACCGCTCGGGCGGGCGGACCACGGGGGTGACCTTCCGCAACGTGCCCACCCGGGTCGCTGAGCTGAAGCTCCCGCTGGAGACCTCCTGGGGCCCGGTCGAGGTCGCCGTGGCGCACTCCGGCGCCTGCTACGCCTCGGTGCCGGCCGCCGCCCTCGGGTTGGCCGTGGAGCCGGGCCGGCTGCCCGAACTCACCGCCGCCGGGCGGGAGATCAGGGACCTGCTGGCCGGGACGGCCGCGGTGGCGCACCCGACGGACCCCCGGCTGTCCGGGGTCTACGGGGTGATCCTCCACGACGAACTCGGCGCCGAGGACGGGGTGTTGAACCAGCGCAACGTCACCGTCTTCGCGGACGGGCAGATCGACCGCTCCCCCTGCGGCTCCGGCACCTCCGCCCGGCTGGCGATCCTCGCCGCCGAGGGGCGCCTCGCGCCCGGCGAAGACCTGCGGCACGAGTCCATCATCGGGACGGTCTTCGGCGGGCGGGTCCTCGCGGGGGGCGACCCCCTGGGCGAGGGCGTCGTCACCGAGGTCACCGGCACGGCGCACCGCACCGGCGAGCACGCCTTCCTGCTGGAGGACGGGGACGAGCTGGGAGCGGGGTTCCTGCTGTGAGCGCCGCGAGGTCAATGGAACAGCCCGGTACGGCGGTTGTGCCGCTCCAGTACGCCGTACCGGGTGTCGGCGGGGTCGGGCCCGTCGACGCTGTGCGGGCGATCGAGCGGGTGCTGCGGGAGGGGTTCGACCCCGAGCCGGCACCCGCCCGGTCGGCCGTACCCGTGCCCGCCGGGGAGCTGCTGCTGATGCCGGCCGCCGCCGGGCCGTACGCCGGGGTGAAGATCGCCGGGGTCGCGCCCGCGAACCCCGAGCGGGGGCTGCCCCGGATCACCGGCAGCTACCTGCTGCTGGACGGGCCGACGCTGCAGCCGCTCGCGCTGCTCGACGGCGCGGCCCTCACCGCGCTGCGCACCCCCGCCGTGACGGCCGCCGCGCTGGGGCGGCTGGCCGACCCGGGAGCCGCGCACCTGGTGCTGTTCGGCGCCGGTCCGCAGGCGTACGGGCACCTGGACGCGCTGCTGGCGCTGCGTCGGCTCACCCGGCTCACCGTGGTGGCGCGCAACGCCGAGCGGGCGGAGGTGCTGGCCGCGTACGGGCGCAGCCTCGGGCTCGCCTCCTCGGTGGGCACGCCGGAGGCCGTCGCCGGGGCGGACGTGGTGGTGTGCTGCACCACCGCGCGCACCCCGCTGTTCGACGGCGGGGCCGTGCCCGACCACGCGGCGGTCGCGGCCGTCGGCTCGCACGAGCCGGACGCGCGGGAGGTGGACGAGGCGCTGGTGCGGCGCGCCGAGCTGTACGTGGAGGCGCGGGCCGTGGCCGAGCGGGAGGCCGGGGACCTGATCATGGCCGGCGTCGGCGGGCGGCAGGTGTGGAACCTGGCGGAGCTGGTGCGCGGGGACGCGCTGGTGCCCGAGGGGCGGCCGCGGTTCTTCAAGAGCGTCGGCATGGCCTGGGAGGACCTGGCGGTGGCGGCGGAGGTGTACCGCTCCTCGCTGTAGTCCCCGAGCTCTAGTCTCCGAGGAAGATGAGCCAGCTGCCGGGGGTGGCCGCGCAGTTGGCGAGCAGGTTGCGCAGGTCGCGGACTGCCGCCCGCTGCCCCTCGGTGGTGCAGCGGGCGAGCAGGGCGGTCGCCTCGTCGAAGGCGACCGCCGCGTCCTGTTCGTTGAGCAGGGTGTCGCCGTACGGGTCGACCGCGCCGAGGCGGCCGCCGGGGGCGGCGTGGGCCGCGAGGGCCTCGGCGAGGGCGGGGCCGTGGGCCGTCGACAGGTGCAGGGAGCGGGCGGGCAGGCGGCTGCGCTTGGGGTGGCCGTCGTACAGCGCGATCTCGATGCCCAACTGTGCTCCCTCGGCGGATGGTTGCAGGTCGTGTGCCGTTTTCCGTTGTCAGGCCGCGTTGTCGCTGTCACGATGTGTCGCGCA
The DNA here is from genome assembly GCF_044767945.1 of Kitasatospora sp. NPDC101183. Taxonomy (NCBI): domain Bacteria; kingdom Bacillati; phylum Actinomycetota; class Actinomycetes; order Kitasatosporales; family Streptomycetaceae; genus Kitasatospora; species Kitasatospora sp. NPDC101183. The sequence continues at coordinate 24,827 of NZ_JBIWOW010000014.1, forward strand.
GGGGTTCGGAACGTGGACGGTCGCGCACGCAACGTAACGTGACATTGTACACTGGTGTCCTGCACCCACCCGGAGGAACACCATGGCCGACCTCAAACCCCGCACCCTGATCTCCGTCCAGGAGCGGCTCCGCGACCAGGTCGCCCACGCACTCCGCGCGGCCCTCATCTCCGGTGAGCTGCGCCCCGGCGTCGTCTACTCCGCGCCCGCGCTCGCCGCCGACTTCGGCGTCTCCGCCACCCCGGTGCGCGAGGCCATGCTCGACCTGGCGCGCGAGGGGCTCGTCGAGGCCGTCCGCAACAAGGGCTTCCGCGTCACCGAGCTCACCGAGCGCGACCTCGACGACTACACCGAGATCCGCGCCCTCATCGAGGTCCCGACCGTCGGCCGGGTCGCCCGCACGGCCACCCGCGAGCAGCTGGAGCGGCTGCGGCCGCAGGCGGAGGCGATCGTCGCCGCCGCGCGCAAGCACGACCTCATCGGGTACCTGGAGGCGGACCGGCAGTTCCACCTCGACCTGCTGGGGCTGGCCGGCAACGCGCGGCTCGTCGACGTGGTCGGGGACCTGCGCAAGCGCTCCCGGCTGTACGGGCTGACCCGGCTCGACGAGCAGGGGCAGCTGGTGTCGTCGGCGCAGGAGCACCTGGAGTTGCTCGACCTGATGATCGCGGGCGACGCGGCGGCGGCCGAGGAGTGCATGACGCGCCACCTGAGCCACATCCGCTCCCTCTGGGCGGGCGAGGGCGAAGCCGAGGAGGGCCGGCCGGCCCTGCGGCTGCGGGCGCGGTAGGGGTAAACCACCCGTTTGGGTGAAGGGTGAGGATCGGGTGCCGGAAAGGGCCCGCGTTCTACGATGATGGTCCCGACATCGGCAGTCAGGAGGGACTCCATGTCCGCCGCAGCAGTGGAAGAACCCTTCGGGCAGATGACACTGCTCGAGGAGGCGGAGCTGGTCGCGCAGCGGCTCGTGGGGCACCGGGTCGAGATCCTCGGAGGACAGATCACAGTGACGCCGCCCCCGGACGGCCAGCACGGTGAGGCCCTCACCAACGCCAGCGTTCCGTTCCTCGCCGCCGGCCTCCACGGTCGGGCGACCAGGGTGATCCAGGGCATCGGGCTCTGGCTGCCCGATGGCCCGTCGGACTACGCGATCCCGGACCTGTCGATCGTCGACGCCGACTACGCGGACCATCTGATGGAGCGCAACTGCTACGACCCGGCGGTGTTCCGGCTCGTGGTCGAGGTGACCTCGTCGAACGACAGGGCGGACCTGAAGGCCAAGCCGCCGCTGTACGCCGGAGCGGGCGTGCCCGTCTACGTCATCGTCGACCGGCGGAACCGACGGGTCATGGTGCTGACCGAGCCGCAGGGCCGGGAGTACCGGGTGCACGCCGTTCACCACCCCGGGCAGTCGTTCACGCTGCCCGGGTCGATCGGGGCCACGGTGACCCTGGTGGTGGACGACCTGCTGATCTCCAAGGTCTAGAGCACGACCGACCCCTGTGGGCGCGGGCAGCGGTGCGGGCTGCTCGCGCCTCTGTGCGTTCTTCAGGGGGTTCGGACGACGGTGGCCGGGAGCGTCAGCCTGCCGTCCCGGACCTCGGCGATCTGGTCGATGGCGGTGAGGTGGGTGCGGTCGTGGGTGACCAGGACCGTGGCGGTGGCGCGGCGGTGGGTGAGGGTGGTCAGGAGGTCGAGGACGGCGGCGCCGCGTTCGTGGTCGAGGGCGCTGGTGGGTTCGTCGACGAGCAGCACCGTGGGGTCGTTCATCAGGGCGCGGGCGATGTTGACGCGCTGGCGCTGGCCGCCGGAGAGCTGGTGGGGGCGGCGGGCGGCCTGGTCGCGCAGGCCGACGGAGTCGAGCAGGTCGAGGGCGCGGGGGAGCGCCTCGCGGGGGTTGCGGCCGTCGAGGTGGGCCATCACCTGGAGCTGTTCGACGGCGGTGAGCGAGGGCAGCAGATTGGCCTGCTGGAAGACGATGCCGATGCGCGTGCGGCGCAGCGCGGTGAGTTCGGCGCGGCCGAGGCCCGTGGTGTCGGTGCCGTCCACGACGACGCGGCCGGAGTCCGGGGTGATCAGGGTCGCGGCGACGGCCAGGAGGCTGGACTTGCCGGAGCCGGAGGGGCCGATCACGGCGGTGACGGAGCCCTTGGGGACGCTGAGGGAGACCTCGTCCAGGGCGGTGAGGCGGCCGTCGCCGTCCGGGTAGGTGAGGGTGACGCGATCGAGTTCGAGGGTCATCGGGCGCTCCCGAGGGCGGTCAGCGGGTCGACGGAGGTGATCCGGCGGATGGACAGGCCGGCGCCGATCGCGCCGAGGGCGATCATGACGAGGGCCGGGAGGAGGACGGTCGGCGCGTCCAGGACGAACGGGACGGCGGAGCCGATCAGCGCGCCGAAGCCGGAGGCGATCGCCGTGCCCGCCAGGGTGCCGAGGACCAGCAGCAGGACGGCCTGGCCGAGGGCGTCGCGCAGCAGGTAGCGGGTGGAGGCGCCGAGGGCCTTGAGGACGGCGACGTCGCCGCTGCGCTGGATCGTCCAGACGGTGAAGAAGGCGCCGATGACCAGGGCCGAGATCGCGAACAGGAAGCCGCGCATCAGCTGCAGCGAGCCGTTCTCGGAGGTGTAGGAGCCGATCGCGGACAGCGCGTCGTCCTTCGTACGGGTCACGGTGCCGTGGCGGGCGTCGGCGCCGGCCAGGTCGGCGCCCTTGCCGGTGGAGAGGGCGAGGACGGTGGCGTGGTCCTTGCCGTCGGGGGCGATGCGCTGCCAGTCGGCGAGGCTGGTCCAGACGACCGGCGTGTGGCTGTACGCGGCGTCGCCGTCGACGGCGGCCACGGTGAGGCGGAGGCCGGCGAGGGTGAAGTCGGCGCCGGGGGAGAGGTGGCCGAGGTTCTCGGCGGCGGTCGTGGAGAGCACCGCCTGACGGGAGGCGATCTCGGAGCCGTGCGGGGCGAGGGGGGAGCCCTCCGGGACGCCGAAGACGGAGAGGGCGGCGGTGCGCTGCCCGGCGGCCGCCTTGGTGGTGGTGATGCCGATCGGCTGGGCCGAGGTGACGCCGGGCTCGTTCGCCCAGGCCCGCCACTGCTCCTGGGTCACCTGGGAGTCGGTGAAGGAGAGCTTCTGGCCGTCCGCGGGCCTGCCGAACACCAGGTGGTCGGCGGGCAGGCCGGTGATCGCCGAGATGTTCTGCCGGCCGAGCCCGGCGGTCAGCCCGGACAGCAGGCCGACCAGGACGGTGATCAGGACGATGACGGTACCCATCAGGGCGAACCGGCCCTTGGCGAACCTCAGGTCCCTCCAGGCGACGAACACGGTGCTGGCCTTCCTCTGCACAGGTGGTTTCCGACGCTTCCAGCCTGCTGGCGGCGGGGGCCCCGGGGCATCGCACGCGGGATTGCATCCTCGGCATCGAAGGGCAGAGCCGGAGTTCAACCTTTTGATTGATGCCGCGCCCGGGCGAGGACCCTAGGCTGGAGGGATGGCGACCGAACGACCCCGTATCACCCCCGTCGCCCGCGTCCTCCAGGTCTGCCTGCACCTGCTCGTGGCGGGCCTGCTCGTCCTCGCCGTCGCCCGGGCCGTGTTCGGCCGCGACGGCGATCCGCTCGCCGTCGGCGCCGCCGCCTCCGCGATGGCCGTCTGCTACGCCGTGGGGCCGAGGCTCGCCTCCGTCCAGCGGTCGCGGCGGGCCGCGGCGCTGTGGATGGCGCTGCTCGGGGTCACCTGGGTGGGCGTGCTGGTCGCCACCCAGGACGGCGTGTGGCTGGCGTTCCCGCTGTACTTCCTGGAACTGCACCTGCTCGGGCGCCGGGGCGGGCTCACGGCCGTCGCCCTCACCGCGCTCGCCTCGATCGTCGCCTGGTCCTGGCACCTGCACGGGTTCAGCTTCGCCGCCTCCATCGGGCCCGCCCTCGGCGCCGCCGTCGCCACCGCGACCGTCCTCGGCTACCAGGCGCTCTACCGGGAGAGCGAGGAGCGGCGCCGGCTCATCGACGAGCTCACCGCCACCCGCGCCGACCTCGACGCCGCCCACCACACCGCCGGGGTGCTCGCCGAGCGCGAGCGGCTCGCCCGGGAGATCCACGACACCCTCGCGCAGAGCCTCAGCTCCATCCAGCTGCTGCTGCGCGCCGCCCAGCGGGCCCTGCCCGAGCGCACCGACGCCGCCTCCGGGTACGTCGAGCAGGCGCGGCAGGCCGCGCAGGACAACCTGGACGAGGCCCGGCGCTTCGTCCGGGCGCTCACCCCGCCCGCGCTCGACGGGGACCCGCTGCCCGTCGCGCTGGAGCGGCTGTGCGCCACCACGACGGCGCACAGCGGGCTCGCCGTGCACCTGCACGTCTCCGGGGAGCCGGTGCGGCTGCCCGTGCCGCAGGAGGTGGCGCTGCTGCGGATCGCGCAGTCGGCGCTCGGCAACACCGTTCAGCACGCGGGGGCCTCGCACGCCGAGGTGACGCTCAGCTACATGGAGGGCGAGGTGGCACTGGACGTGTTCGACGACGGGGCCGGGTTCGACCCGGCGGCGGTCGCCGGCCGTACGGGCGGGGGCGACGGCGGGTTCGGGCTGCCCTCGATGCGGGCCAGGGCGCGGGCACTGGGCGGGAGCTTCACCGTCGAGTCGGCGCCCGGGGAGGGGACGGCGCTGGCCGTGCAGCTGCCGCTCGGGGAGGGGAGCGCGTGATCCGGCTGCTGATCGCCGACGACCACCCGGTGGTGCGGGCCGGGCTGCGGGCCGTGCTGGAGGGCGAGCCGGACTTCGCCATCGTCGCGGAGGCGGCCACGGCGGAACGGGCCGTCGAACTCGCCCTGGAGGGCGGGGTGGACGTGGTGCTCATGGACCTCCAGTTCGGGCCCGGATCGGCGCTCAACGGGGCGCAGGCCACCGCCCGGATCACCGCCGTCGCCGGGGCGCCGCGGGTGCTCGTCGTCACCACGTACGACAGCGACGCCGACACCCTGCCCGCGCTGGAGGCGGGCGCCACCGGGTACCTGCTCAAGGACGCGCCGCCGGAGGAGCTGGCGCAGGCCGTCCGCTCGGCGGCGGCGGGGCGCTCGGCGCTCGCGTCCAGCGTCGCGGACCGGCTGCTGGAGCGGATGCGCACGCCGGCCGCGGCGCTCAGCGGCCGGGAGACGGAGGTGCTGCGGCTGGTCGCGGACGGGCTCACCAACCAGCAGGTCAGCCAGCGGCTGCACCTGAGCCAGGCCACGGTGAAGTCGCATCTGGTGCACATCTACACCAAGTTGGGGGTGGACTCGCGCACGGCGGCGGTGCGGGAGGCGCGGGGGCGGGGGCTGATCCGCTGAGCGTACGGTGGGGGTCCGCGACTGTGTGAGGAGTCTCCGATGGCCACCGTCCGACTCGATCAGCTCGCCGTGCCCGTGATCGGCGCACCGATGGCGGGCGGGCCCTCCACCCCGGAGCTGGTGGCGGCGGTGAACCGGGCGGGAGGGCTGGGGTTCCTGGCGGCCGGGTACCGGAGTGCGGGGGCGATGGCCGAGCAGGTCGCGGCGGTGCGGGAGTTGACGGGCGGGGCGTTCGGGGTGAACCTCTTCGTGCCCTCCGCGCCGGGGGACGCCGGGGCGGTCGCCGCGTACCGGGAGCGGCTGCGGCCGGAGGGCGAGCGGTGGGGGGTGGCGCTGCCCTCGGCGATCCCGCCGGACCGCGACGACTGGGAGGCCAAGATCGCCGCGCTGGTCGCGGACCCGGTGCCGGTGGTCTCGTACACCTTCGGGCTGCCGGGCGCGGCCGAGGCGGCGGCGGTGCGGTCGGCGGGGAGCCTGCAGATCGGCACGGTGACCACGCCGGAGGAGGCCCGGGCGGCGGAGGCGGCCGGGATGGACGCGCTCTGCGTCCAGGGGCCGGAGGCGGGCGGGCACCGGGGCACCCACCGGGTGGCCGATGTTCCCGGGGAGCTTCCGCTGCTCCAACTGCTGCCAGTCGTACGGGCGGTGACGACGCTGCCCCTGATCGCCACCGGTGGGCTGGGGGACGGTGAGGCCATCGCGGCGGCCCTGCGGGCGGGGGCGGTGGCGGTGCAGCTGGGGACGGCGCTGCTGCGCACGGACGAGTCCGGCGCCTCGGAGGCGCACCGGGAGGCGCTGGTCTCCTCGGGGGAGACGATCGTGACCCGCGCCTTCACCGGCCGCCCGGCGCGCGGCCTGCGCAACGCCTTCATCGACGCCCACGGCCCGTACGCCCCACCCGCCTACCCCGAGGTCCACCACCTCACCGCCCCCCTGCGCACGGCCGCCGCCCGCCGCGCCGACACCACGGCGATGCACCTCTGGGCCGGCACCGCCCACCGCCGGGCCCGTTCGGGCCCGGCGGAGCGGGTGGTGGCGGCCCTGTGGCGCGAGGCGCGGGGGTAGCGCGGAGGGCGCGCGGGGGATGGGCGTGTCGTCCCTCGGATGGGTGGATTGAATGGGAAGGCGCGCGGTAGCTTATAAGGGCCAACTTAAAGTTGGCGACTATGTGGGAGATCACGCTTCTGGCGCCGGTGGAGGAGTGGTACTTGCAAATCTGCGAGGACGACCCCAAGACGGCGGACGGCATTCTGGATGCACTGGACCTGTTGGCCGACGTGGGGCCGATGCTGGGACGGCCGGCGGTGGACCTCATCCACCGCAGTCGTTTGCACAATCTCAAGGAACTGCGGCCGGGGTCGTCAGGCGGTACCGAGGTGCGCATGCTCTTCGTCTTCGACCGGGAGAGGGAGGCCATCATCCTGGTGGCGGGAGACAAGTCTGGCCGGTGGTCGGAGTGGTACGACAAGTCGATTCCTCTGGCGGAAGAGCGCTACGCGGATTACGTGGAGGAGCAACGGAACGGAGCACGCTCGTGAAGGGGCGTAGTTGGACCGAGGTGAGGGCCGAGGCGCTGAGGCGGTTTCCGGAACTGGGAGCTCCGGAGGCGGAGGTGCGGCGGGCCCGGATTCGTCAGGAGATGCTGGCCCAGATCCGAGGGCATGAACTCGCTGAACTGCGGAAGGCGGCGGGTCTTGCGCAGAAGGACGTGGCCGCGCTGATGGGTGTGAGCCAGGCGCGGGTGTCGCAGATCGAGCACGGGCAGGTGGACAGCCTGGACAACCTGCGGGCGTACGCCGCCGCGATCGGCGGCGAGGTCGAGGTCTCGGTGCGGCAGGGGGAGCGGACGGTCAAGGTGGCTTGACCGTCCGCTCGGGGTCAGCCGAGGAGGGTGGACATCCAGGATTCGACGTCCGGCGCCGTCCTCGGGAGGGCGCTGGACATCAGGTGGGCGCCGTCCTTCGTGATGACCAGGTCGTCCTCGATGCGGATGCCGAGGCCGCGGAGTTCGAGGGGGAGGGTCTCGTCGTCGGGCTGGAGGTAGAGGCCGGGTTCGACGGTGAGGACCATGCCCTCCTCGAGGGTGCCGTCGAGGTAGCGGTCGGCGCGGGCGCGGGCGCAGTCGTGGTAGTCGAGGCCGAGCATGTGGCCGGTGCCGCAGAGGGTGTAGCGGCGGTGGAGGCCGTTGTCCTCGGCGAGTGACTGTTCGGCGGGGATGCGCAGGACGCCCCAGTCGGCGAGGCCCTCGGCGATGACGCGCATGGCGGCGTTGTGGAAGTCGCGGTAGCGGGCGCCGGGGCGCAGGGCGGCGATGCCGGCGCTCTGGGCGGCCAGGACGAGGTCGTAGGCCTGGCGCTGGACGGGGGTGAAGGTGCCGCTGAGCGGGAGGGTGCGGGTGATGTCGGCGGCGTAGAGGGTGTCGGTCTCGACGCCGGCGTCCAGCAGGAGCAGGGAGTTGGGGTCGAGGGCGCCGTCGTTGCGGATCCAGTGCAGGACGCAGGCGTGGGCGCCGGAGGCGGCGATGGTGGTGTAGCTGGTGCCGTTGCCCTCGGCGCGGGCGCGCAGGTCGAAGACGCCCTCGATCCAGCGTTCGCCGCGCGGGTGGCGCAGGGCGGTGGGCAGGGCGCGGACGACGTCCTCGAAGCCGGTGACGGTGTGGTCGACGGCGAGTTGCAGCTGGCCGACCTCCCACTGGTCCTTGACCAGGCGCAACTCGGCGAGGACGGCCGCCAGTTCGGCGTCCGAGGAGCCCGGGGCGGGCCGTCCGGCGGTCTCGTCGACGTACGGGTCGACCCCGGCGAGCACCCGGGTGGGCGGCTGTGATCCGGTGAGCAGTTTGCCCAGGTCGTCGAGGTGTTCGGCGCGCACCCCGGTGAGCTGCGCCGTCTCGGCGAGGTCGGGGCGGCGGCCGACCCAGAACTCCCCGTAGCGGCGGTCGCGGTAGAACTCCCCGCCGGAGCGCGGTGAGCGCGGGTGGACGTACAGCACCGGCTCCCCGGTGGGTTCGAGGACGAGGACGTGGTCGGCCTGGTCCTCCCCGGTGAGGCCGGTGAGCCAGGTGTACGCGCTGTGCGGGCGGAAGCGGTAGTCGAGGTCGTTGCAGCGGACCTTGAGGCGCCCGGCGGGGATGACGAGGCGCTCGCCGGGGAAGGCGGCCGCAAGCCGTGCGCGGCGGCCGGGGAAGAGGTCGTGGCCGGGGACCCGGAGGTCCGCCGGGAGGGGGCTGGGGGCCCACTGGGTGGCCATGTGGGCGTCGAGCGCGGGGGACACCGGAAGGTCGTGGCTGCCGGTGTTCAGGCCGGCTGGGGCGAGGGTCACGATGAACTCCTGGGCGGGGCGGGGGAGATGCGCGGCACGGACACAGGCACGGACACAGCTCGGTAACGGCGGCTGTCACCTCTTGTGCAGTGCAATTTCACATTACTATGTTACGGGTCACACAGCGCAGCGGCCAGATCCGGCCATCCACAGCGGAGTTGCTACATGACCAGGCGCACCCACGCCGCCCTCGCGGCGGCCCTCGCGGCGACCCTCACCCTCGGTCTCGGGGCCTGCAAGAACGACAAGAGCGACAGCGGCGGCGACGCTGCGCCCTCCAGCACGAAGGGGCCGGGGGCGGAGAGCGGCACGATCATCGGCGGCACGCCCGTCAAGGGCGGCACCCTCACGGTCCTGACCAACCAGGACTTCGCCCACCTCGACCCGGCCCGCAACTGGACCGTCCCGCACATGGACTTCGGCACCCGGCTGCTCTACCGGACGCTGACCACCTTCAAGTCCGAGCCGGGCGCGGCCGGGAGCGAGATCGTCCCCGACCTCGCCACCGACCTGGGCAAGTCCTCGGACGGCGGCAAGGTGTGGACCTTCACCCTGAAGGACGGCCTCAAGTACGAGGACGGCAGCCCGATCAAGTCCGCCGACGTCAAGTACAACGTCGAGCGCTCGTTCTCCCCGGACCTCACCGGCGGACCCGACTACGCGGCCCAGTACCTGGCCGACGGCGAGAACTACAAGGGCCCGCTCACCGGTCAGCACCTGTCGAGCATCGAGACCCCCGACGACAAGACGATCATCTTCCACCTGAAGCGTCCGGTCGCCGAGTTCTCGCAGACCGTCACCCTGCCGACGTTCTCCCCGGTGCCGCAGTCCCAGGAGAAGGGCACCCAGTACGACTCCCGGCCGTTCTCCTCCGGCCCGTACAAGATCGAGAGCTACGACCGCGGCAAGCAGCTGGTGCTGGTCCGCAGCACCGGCTGGGACCAGGCCACCGACACCGTCCGCAAGGCCTACCCGGACAAGATCGTCGTCACCGAGGGCATCAAGGGCGGCCAGGCCGACGACCGGATCATCGCGAGCGACGGCGCCGACGCCAACGCCATCAACATGCCGTGGATGCAGCACGAGTCCATCGCCAAGGTGCTGCCCAAGGCGGACGTGCGCTCGCGCATGGCGGCCGAGCGCACCGGCTGCACGGACATGCTGTACCTGAACACCTCCAAGGCCCCCTTCGACGACCCGAAGGTCCGCGAGGCGATGATGTGGGCCGTCGACCGCGAGGCCCAGGTGACGGCCTTCGGCGGCCCGGCGGTGACCGACGTGGCGACCAGCTTCCTCCCGCCGAACCTGACCGGCGGCGAGAAGTCCGACCCGCTGAAGATCCCGGCCGCCGGGGACCCGGAGAAGGCCAAGCAGCTGCTCAAGGAGGCCGGCAAGACCGACCTCAAGGTCGCGCTGACCGTCTCGCTCGGCGACAAGACCCGCGCCGAGGCGATCCAGCAGTCCCTCGCCAAGGTCGGGGTGCAGGTCACCGTCAACACCGTGGACCCGTCCGCCGTGACCGACACCCTCGGCGACACCAAGAACGCCCCCGAGCTGACGATCAACGGCTGGTGCCCGGACTACCCGTCCGCCGCGACCTTCCTCCCGTTCCTGTTCGACGGACGGACCATCAAGGAGAAGGGCAACCAGGGCAACTACAGCCAGTTCCGCGACCAGGCCACGATGGACCGGATGGACCAGATCGCGGCCATGACGGACGTGAACGAGGCCAACAAGGCGTGGAAGCAGCTGGACGAGGACCTCATGAAGAAGGCCCCGGCCGTCCCGCTGATGTGGCAGCGGCGCCCGCTGATGGTCGGCACCAACGTGGCCGGCGCGTTCGGCAACTCCGGCTTCGCGGGGATGCTCGACCTCGCCGTCATCGGCCTCAAGGACCCCTCCAAGGGCAAGGGCTGAGGGGCCGCCGCCGATGAGTACCACCACTGAGCCCGCCGCCGTGGCAGACGCCGCGGCGGCGGGCCCCGCGAAGGACGTCGGGCGCGGGCCCTGGCGGCTGGTCTGGGACCAGCTGTGGGCCAAGGGCTCGGCCCGGTTCGGCCTGGTGACGGTCGCCGTGCTGCTCCTGACGGCCGTCCTGGCCGGTCCGCTGAGCTCGCTCGGCGGCTGGTCCCCCGAGGAGTTCGACAAGCGCTCCGTGGACTCCTACCTGGGAGGCACGCCCAAGGGCGACTTCGGCGGCATCAGCGCCCGGCACTGGCTGGGCGTCGAGCCCACCACCGGCCGCGACCTGTTCGCCCGGGTGCTGCACGGCGGCCAGGTCTCGCTGCTGATCGCCTTCACCGCCACCGTCCTGGTCGTGGTCGTCGGCACCCTGGCCGGCATCGCCGCGGGCTACTTCGGCGGCCGGACCGACTCCGTGCTGTCCAGGCTGATGGACCTCACGATGTCCTTCCCCTCGCTGATCTTCATGATCGCCATGATGTCGGTGGCCGAGGACGTCAACCGGATCCTGCTGATCACCATGGTGATCGGCCTGTTCACCTGGCCGGGCATCGCCCGCGTCGTCCGGGGCCAGACCCTGTCGCTCAAGCACAGCGAGTACGTCGAGGCCGCCAAGGTCGGCGGCGCCCGCTCCTGGCGCATCCTCACCAGGGAGATCCTGCCGAACGTCTCCGGGCCGGTCATCGCGTACACCACGCTGCTGATCCCCGGCATGATCGCCACCGAGGCCGCGCTCAGCTACCTCGGCGTGGGCGTGCGGCCGCCGACCTCCTCCTGGGGGCAGATGATCGCCGAGAGCATCAAGTACTACGAGACCGACCCGACGTACTTCCTCATCCCGACGGTCTTCCTCTTCCTCGCCGTGCTCGCCTTCACCCTGCTCGGAGACGCGCTGCGCGACATCCTCGACCCCCGGGGAGGCCGGTCGTGATCCTCTACCTCGGCCGCCGCCTGCTCGGCGTGGCGGGCATCCTGCTCGCCATCTGCGCCATCACCTTCACCATCTTCTACCTGCTGCCCAACGACCCGGCCGCCGCTGCCTGCGGCAAGACCTGCAGCCCCGAACGGCTCGCCGACGTGAAGGCGGCGATGGGCCTGGACAAGTCGGTCTGGCAGCAGTTCGCGGACTACCTGATCGGCATCTTCGCCGGCCGCGAGTACGGCACCGGCCCGACCGCCGTGCACTGCGGCTTCCCCTGCCTCGGCTACTCCTACGAGTACTCGCTCCCGGTCTGGGACCTGCTCACCGACCGCCTGCCGGTCTCGATCTCGCTCGCCATCGGTGCGGCCGTGCTCTGGCTGCTCCTCGGCCTCGGCGCGGGCGTCACCTCCGCGCTGCGCAAGGGCGGGTTCACCGACCGGACCCTGATGGTGCTCTCGGTCGGCGCCGCCTCGCTGCCGGTCTACTTCACCTCGATCATGCTGATCTGGGGCGTCGTCAGGACGGCCGGGCTGCTGCCGTACCCCTCGTACCACGCGTTCGCCGACAACCCCTTCGACTGGGCCTCCAACCTGCTGCTGCCCTGGATCGCGCTGGCCCTGCTGTACGCGGCCATGTACGCGCGCCAGAGCCGCAACTCGATGATCGAGGCGATGGCCGAGCCGTACATCCGCACCGCGAGGGCGAAGGGCCTGCCGCTGCGCACGGTCACCTTCAAGCACGGGCTGCGCTCCGCGATGACGCCGATCCTGACCATCTTCGGCATGGACCTCGGCGGGCTGCTCGCCGGGGCCGTCATCACCGAGTCCATCTTCGGCCTGCCCGGCGTCGGCCGGCTCTTCTACGACGGGCTGGCCCGCTCGGACCAGCCGGTCATCCTCGGCGTCACCCTGCTCGCGGCCTTCTTCATCGTCGTCGCGAACCTGCTGGTCGACCTGCTCTACGCGTTCGTCGACCCGAGAGTGAGGTACTGATGAGCGCACTGCTGGAGGTCGAAGGGCTCAAGGTCGCCTTCACCACCCCGCGCGGCATCGTCCGGGCCGTGGACGGCATCTCCTTCGCCGTCGAGGCCGGCCGCACCCTCGGCCTGGTCGGCGAGTCCGGCAGCGGCAAGTCCGTCACCTCGCTCGCCGTCATGGGCCTGCACCAGGGCGCCGCCGTCGAGGGCTCGATCCGGCTCAACGGGCAGGAGCTCAACGGGCTCGGGGAGCGGGAGTTGAGGACGGTACGGGGCCGGCGGATCGCGATGATCTTCCAGGACCCGCTGTCCAGCCTGCACCCCTTCTACACCGTCGGCGAGCAGATCGCCGAGCACTACCGGGTGCACTTCAAGGCGAGCCGCAAGGCCGGCCGCGCCAAGGCGATCGAGATGCTGGCCGAGGTCGGCATCCCCGAGCCGACCCGGCGCGTGGACGAGTACCCGCACCAGTTCTCCGGAGGCATGCGCCAGCGCGTCATGATCGCCATGGCGCTGGCCTGCGAACCCGAGCTGCTCATCGCCGACGAGCCCACCACCGCCCTCGACGTCACCGTCCAGGCGCAGATCCTCGACCTGATCGCCCGCATCCAGCAGGAGCGCGGCCTCGGCGTCGTGATGATCACCCACGACCTGGGCGTCGTCGCCCGGGTCGCCCACGAGGTGCTGGTCATGTACGGCGGCCGGGCCGCCGAACAGGCCTCCGTGGACCGGCTGTTCGCGCAGCCAGCCCACCCGTACACCCGGGGGCTGCTGGACTCGCTGCCCCGGCTCGACGACGGCGACGACGCCCCGTTGCGGGCCATCCCGGGGACCCCGCCCTCGCTGCTGGCCCCCGCCCCCGGCTGCTCCTTCGCCCCGCGCTGCGCCCGCACCACCGCGGCGCAGGCCGAGGAGCACGCCCGCTGCCTGGCCGAACGGCCCGAGCTCGGCCCCCTCGGGCCGGGCCACCTGGCGGCCTGTCATCTGCCGCTGGTGCGTGTTTCGGAGAAGGTGCTGTGATGCCGCTGCTGTCCGTGAAGGACCTGGTGAAGACGTTCCCCGGCCGGCGCAGCCGCAGCGGCCGGGCCGGTGCGCCGATCCGGGCCGTGGACGGGGTCAGCTTCGACCTGGAGGCGGGGGAGACCCTGGGCCTGGTCGGCGAGTCCGGCTGCGGGAAGTCCACCACCGGGCGGATGCTCGTCCGGCTGCTCGACCCGACCTCGGGCACCGTCACCTTCGACGGCACCGAGATCGGCGGGCTCTCGCAGGCCCAACTGCGGCCGCACCGGCGGAACCTGCAGATGGTGTTCCAGGACCCGTACTCCTCGCTCAACCCCCGGCAGACGGTCGCCCGGATCATCTCCGAGCCGCTGCTGGTGCAGGGCTCCTCCGCCGCCGACGCGCGCAAGCGGGTCGTCGAGCTGATGGAGCTGGTCGGGCTGATCCCCGAGCACGTGGACCGCTACCCGCACGAGTTCTCCGGCGGCCAGGCGCAGCGCATCGGCATCGCCCGCTCGCTGGCCACCTCGCCGAAGCTGGTGATCGCGGACGAGCCGGTCTCCGCGCTGGACGTCTCCATCCAGGCCCAGGTGGTCAACCTGATGGAGCGCCTGCAGAAGGAGCTGGGCCTGGCGTACGTGTTCATCGCGCACGACCTCTCGGTGGTCAAGCGGGTCTGCGACCGCGTCGCGGTGATGTACCTGGGGCGGATCGTCGAGATCGGCGACAAGGCCGACGTGTACGGCGAGCCGGCGCACCCGTACACCAGGGCGCTGCTGTCCGCCGTGCCGCTGCCGGACCCGGCGGCGGAGCGGGAGCGGGAGCGGATCGTCCTTCTCGGGGACCCGCCGAGCCCGGCGAACCCGCCGAAGGGGTGCAGCTTCCACCCGCGCTGCCCGAAGGCGCAGGAGGTGTGCCGCACGGAGCGGCCGCTGCTGCGGATCGTCGGGACGGGCGAGCGGCAGGCGGCGTGCCACTTCCCGGAGGGTGGCGAGGCCCTCCAGACCCCCTAGACCCCCGGTCGGGCGTGGCGGGGAACCTCATGAGGGCCACGTCCGACCGGGTTCCACCTGGTCTCAGGCCTCCGCCTCCGTGTCACCGAGGTGGGGCAGCAGCCGCGGGCCGGGCCCCTCGGCGGCGAGTTCGTCGCCGGGGTTGAGCACCCGGCAGCGGCGCAGCGAGACGCAGCCGCAGCCGATGCAGCCGGTCAACTCGGCCTCCAGGCGCTCCAGTTCGAGCCGCCTCGCGCGCAGCTGCTCCGTCCAGCGGCGGGAGATCCGCTCCCAGTCGTGCTTGCCCGGCATCCGGTCCTCCGGGAGGGCGGCGAACACCTCGGCGACCTCGGAGAGCGGGATGCCGAGCCGCTTGGCGACCAGGACCAGCGAGAGCCGGCGCAGCACGTGGCGCCGGTAGCGGCGCTGGTTGCCGGTGGTGCGCTCGGAGGAGATCAGCCCCTGCTCCTCGTAGAAGCGCACGGCCGAGGTGGCGATCCCGGCCCGCCGGGCCACCTCCCCGACGCTCAGCAGGTCGACCGGCGCGGTGGTCATGGCGGCTCCTCGACGTCCTTGACTTCAAGTTCTGTTGAAGTCCTAGCGTATCGGACGTGAGCGAATCCTCTGCCGTCAAGAACCTTGGCATACCTGCTGACCAGGGAAGTCGTCCGACGACGCCGTCACCCGCCGAGAGCGCGGGCGGATGGGGCGAACTCTTCTCCCGCCGGTTCGCGGCGGCCGCGTCGATCCTGGCGGGCGGGGTCGCGCTGTACGCGATGAACCTCTACTTCACCGCCGCCCTGATGCCCTCGATCGTGGCCGACATCGGCGGCGAGCGGTACTACGCCTGGGTGGCCACCGGCTTCCTGATGGCGGCCGTGATCGCCTCCATGCTCGTCAGCCGACTGCTGGACCGGCTGGGCGCCGCCCGGGCGTACGTCCTGGGGTTCCTGGTCTTCGGTGCGGGGGCGGTGGTCAACGCGGCCAGCCCGTCGATGGCGGCGCTGATCCTCGGCCGGGTGGTGCAGGGCCTCGGCGGCGGGCTGGTGGCCGGGCTCGGCTACGCCGTCATCCGCAGCGCGCTGCCGCAGCGGCTGTGGACCAGGGCGGCCGGGCTGGTCTCCGCGATGTGGGGCATCGGCACGCTCGTCGGCCCGTCGCTGGGCGGGCTGTTCGCGCAGCTGGGGGCCTGGCGCGGGGCGTACCTGCTGTTGCTGCTCGCGGCGCTGGTGCTGGCCGCACTCGCGCACCGGGTGCTGCCCGGGCCGTCCGGCGACGGGCCGGGCCCGGGGCGGGTGCCGCTCGTGCCGCTGGTGGTGCTGACGCTGGCCGCGGCGGCGTTCAGCGTCAGCTCGACGGTGCCGCGCGGCTGGGCCACGGGCGCCTGCCTCCTGGCCGGGCTGGCCCTGCTCGTGGGCTTCGTGCTGGCCGAGCGGCGCGGCCCGGCGACCGTCCTGCCGCACCGGACGTACCGGGCGGGCAACGGCCTCAAGTGGCTCTACCTGACCGTCGCGGTGCTGTGCGGCGGAGTGATCCCGGAGAACTTCATCCCGCTGTTCGGGCAGGGTCTGGGCGGGCTGGGCCCGCTGGTGGCCGGGTTCCTGGGCGCGGCGATCTCGGCGGGCTGGACCTCGGCGCAGCTGTTCAGCGTGACGATCACCTCGGCGGCGGGCCGGGCCCGGGCGGTCCGTACCGGCCCGGTGGTGCTGACGGCCGGCCTGGTGGCGTACGGGCTGCTGCAGACCGGCGAGGCCTCGGGGCCGCGGATCGCGCTCTGGGCGGCCGTGCTGTTCCTCGCCGGGACGGGCATCGGGCTGGCCTTCCCGCACCTGAGCGTGGCGGCGATGAGCAGCAGCGAGGACCCGGTGGAGGGCGGCAAGGCGGCCGCCGCGCTGAACACGACCCAGCTGATCTCGTACGCGGTGGTGTCGGCGCTGGCCGGGACGCTGATCAGCCTGGGCGGGGAGGACCTGCTGGCCTCCGCCCGCTACATGACCTTCGGGATCGCCGGGATCACCCTGCTCGGGGTGGCCACGGCCTCGCTCACCGCGCGCCGGGCGCGGTGAGCCGCTGAGACCGGCCCCGGTCCGTCCCTTTTCGTCGGGGGGACGGGCCGGGGCCCCTGTTTCACCGTGTGCTGTACTCGACGGCCACGCTGACCACCACCAGGGCCCCGTACACCCGGGCCAGGGTGGGGTGGCCGGTGGCGTGCAGGGCGAGGGCGGCGGTGCCGAGGACGAGCAGTTTGAGCACGATCTCGACGGCGAGCGGCTGGCGGAACCTCGGGCCGCCCGCCGCGAGGAACAGGCCCCAGACCGTGCCGGCCGCGACGGGTGCGCCGAGGCCGAGCAGCAGTCGGGTGGCCAGGTTGGAGCCGGTCCTGAAACCCCAGTAGCACAGGGCCGCCAGCAGGGCGAGCTCCAGCCCGAAGGCGAGGCCCGCGTTGGTCGCCGTCAGCGGTGTCCACTGGTGCTCGGGTCTTCCGGTCTTCATCTCTGCGAACTCCCCCGTCCGTGCTGTCTGGGCGGGGGGAGTCTGCCAGCCCGGGGTGTCCGGGATCAACGGATCACGCCAGGGCGCCGCGCAGGAAGGCGAGTTCGGCGAGGGCGAGCTGCTCGTTGAGGCCGCCCGGGGTCATGTGGGTGACGCCCGGCAGCGGCAGGACGCTGTGCGGGCGGCCGGCGCGGGTGAGGGCCTGGGAGAGCAGCAGGGTGTGCGAGGGGTGGACGTTGTCGTCGGCCAGCCCGTGGATCAGCAGCAGCGGACGGTCCAGGGAGGGTGCGTCGGTGATCAGGCAGTCGTCGGCGTAGCCCTCGGGGTTGTCCTGCGGCAGGCCGAGGTAGCGCTCGGTGTACGCGGTGTCGTAGAGGCGGAAGTCGGTGGGCGGGGCGCCCGCGCAGGCGGCGTGGAAGACGTCGGGGCGGCGCAGCACGGCGAGGGCGGCGAAGTAGCCGCCGTACGACCAGCCGCGCACGCCGACGCGGCCGAGGTCGAGGTCGGGGTGGTGGGCGGCGAGGGCGTGCAGGGCGTCGACCTGGTCGTCCAGGGCGACCTGGGAGAAGCGGCGGAAGATCGCGCGGGTGAAGTCGGGGGAGACGAACGGGGTCCCGCGGTTGTCGGTGGTGACCACGGCGAAGCCCTGGTCGGCCCACCACTGGCGCAGCTGCCAGCGGCGCGGCTCGGTGGCGACGGCCTGGAAGCCGGGCCCGCCGTAGACGTCCAGGAGGACGGGCAGGCGCCGGCCGGGCACGTGCGCGCGGGGGTAGACGACGGCGGTGGGCAGGGCGCGTTCGGTGACGCGGGCCAGGCGCGGGCGCACGGTGTACGGCAGGGCGGCGGCGAGGTCGGTGAGCGGCAGTTCGCGGCCCTCGCGCAGCAGGGTGCGGCGGATGCCGTCGGGGGTGGCGGAGGTGAGGAGCAGGGTGAGGCCGGCGGCGAGCGCGGAGTGGACGCCCGGGCCGCCCTGGACGAGGACGGGGGCGCCGCCGTCCGGGTCGATCAGGTGGACGTGCTGGTCGGCCGGGTCGCCCTGGCCGGTCTCGCAGAGCAGCGCGCCGTCCAGGCGGCCGACGACGCGGCGGATCTGGAGGCCCTCGGTGTCCAGGGGCTTGCCGTCGAGGGCGAGGCCGCGGGCCTGCGGGGTGTCGTGGACGGTGAGGAGGCGGCCGTCCGGCAGGCGGGCGGGGGTGCCGGGCAGGTCGTCGACCCAGAACTCGTCGGTGGTGCGGGAGAGTTCACTGGTCTCGCCGGTCGCGGGGTCGGCGGTGAGCAGCAGCACGTTCTGCTGGAGGCGGTCGGCGACGGTGAGCAGCACCTCGCCGTCCGAGGCCCACTCGGCGGCGCAGACGTACGGGAACTCGGCGGCGTCCCAGCGCAGTTGGACGCGGGTGCGGTCGAGGCCGAGGACCCAGAGCTGGACGTCGGCGTTGGGGCCGCCGGCCAGCGGGTAGGCGAAGTCCTCGCCGGGCTCGCCGGGGGCGGCCGGGTCGGCGAAGTAGCGGCGGGGGAGGGCGGATTCGTCGACGCGGGCGGCGAGCAGGGCTCCGCCGTCCGGGCGCCACCAGTGGCCGCGGGAGCGGCCGAGCTCCTCGGCGGCGGCGAACTCGGCGACGCCCCAGCGGGCGCCGTCGGCGGGGGAGAGCGGCTCGGCGTCGGGGGTGACGTGGAGGGCGTCGGAGGCGACGTAGGCGGTGCGCTCGCCGGTGGCGTCCGGGCGGGGGTCGAACGCCGCTGCGGGGACGGGGAGTTCGGCGGTGGTGCCGGTGGCGGTCTCGGTGCGGAAGAGGCGGCCGTCGAGGGTGAAGACGGCGACGGCGAGGTCGGGGGTGGCGGCGAAGGTGCCGATGCCGGCCGCCGTCAGCCGGACGCGCTCGCGCAACCGCCGCTCGACGGGCGGGAGTTCGTCGCGGGCGCCGGTGCGGTCGGGGGCGAGGGCGGTCGGGTCGGCGACCAGGCGCTCCTCGCCGGTGGCGGCGTCCAGCAGGTACAGGCGGTCGACGGGATCGTCCGAACCGGTCGAGCGGAGCAGGAGGAGCCGGGTACCGTCCTCCGCGAGGGTGAGGGCGCGCGGCGCGCCGGAGGTGAACCGGTTGGTGCGGGCGCTGAGGGCCAGGAAGGGGTCGGCGAGGGTCATGGGCCGATCGTGGTCGTCCGGGGCGTTGACCTGCCAGTCTTATGTCATGTGAAATGTCACACACCACGCTGTCGTGCATGTGAAGGGGAGGCCGTCGTGACCGAGGACCGGACGGAAGAGCTGTGGGCCGCCGAGGCCCCGGAGCCGCTGCCCGCCGCCGAGGGACTGTTCGCCGTCTCCGAGGGCGCGGCCCACCTCAACCACGGCTCGTACGGCGCGCCGCCGCTGCCCGTCCTGCGGCTGCGGGAGCAGCTGCGGGCGCAGGAGGAGCTGGACCCGGACGGCTTCTTCGCCGACCTGCCCGCCCGCGTCGCCGGGGCCCGTACGGCGATCGCCGCCGACCTGGGCGTCGACCCGGCCGGCCTCGCCCTCGTCTCCAACGTCACCGAGGCCGTCTCCATCGCCCTGGACAGCCTGCCGCTGGCCCCCGGCGACCGGGTGCTCGTCACCGACCACGGCTACGGCGTCGTCAACCGGGCCGCCGCCCGCAGGGCCGCCGAGGCCGGGGCCGAACTGCGCGTCGTCGAGCTGCCGCTGGACGCGCCCGACGAGGCGGCCGTACGGGAGGCGGTGCTCGCCGCCGTCGACGGGCGCACCTCCGTCGCCGTCCTCGACCAGATCACCTCCCCCACCGCCCGGCTGGTCGCCGGCCCCGGGCTGCTCGCCGAGCTGCGCCGGCGCGGGGTGACCACCGTGGTGGACGGCGCCCACGCGCCCGGCATGCTGGCCGCGCCCGTCGACCCGGACGCCGACTTCTGGTTCGGCAACCTGCACAAGTGGGCCTTCGCCCCGCGCCCCTGCGGCGTGCTCGCCGTCCACCCCGAGTGGCGGGCGCGGGTGCGCCCGCTCACCGTCTCCTGGGAGGACCACCGGGGCTTCCCGGCGAGCGTCGAATGGCGCGGCACCGGCGACTACACGCCCTGGCTGGCCGCCCCGGCGGGCCTCGCCCTGCTGCGCGGGCTGGGCGCCGCCGCCGTGTCCGGGCACAACGCGGCGCTCGCCCGGTACGGCCAGCGGGTGCTCGCCGAGCGGGCCGGGCTGCGGCCGCTGCCCGCCACGCCCGGGGTGTGGATGCGGACGGTGCGGCTGCCCGCCGGGTGGGCCGAGGCGGAGGAGGGCGCGCGGGAGGTCATGGGCGAGGTGTGGCGGCGGCTCGGCACCCGCGTCGCCGTCCGCCCGTGGGAGGGCGGCGGGGTGCTGCGGATCAGCGCGCAGCTGTACAACCGGGCCGGGGAGTACGAGCGGCTGGCGGACGGGCTGGCGGGGCTGCTGAAGGCGTAGGCGCAGGCCTAGGGCGTGTCTTTCGGATCACGCCAGGCGGACGCCGCCGGGGCACGCACCTCGCCGGCTTCTCGTCAGTCGCCGATGCTCCGCATGGACTCCCTCCTCGGCGCCGCCGATGCACGCACCCCAACGACGCCCGCTGATCCGACGTGATCCGAAAGACACGCCCTAGCCCGTCGGGCGTTCGCCGGTCGCGCGCAGTTCGGCGAGCAGGACGCTGCGGTCGGCGAGCAGCCCGGTGAGGATGCGCCGGGCCGAGCGCAGCAGGTCGGCGACGTCCCCGCCGGCCAGCGCGTACACCACCGTGCCGCCCTCGCGCGTCGCCGTGACGATGCCCGACCGGCGCAGCACCGCGAGCTGCTGGGACAGGCTGGACGGCTCCACGTCCAGCTCGGCGAGCAGGCCGCGCACGGGCGTGGGCCCGGCCTGGAGCAGTTCCAGCACCCGGATGCGGACGGGGTGGCCGAGCATCCGGAAGAACTCGGCCTTGGCCTGGTACAGCGCCACCGTCACGACGCTCCCTCCGGTCGGATTCCTCGGACGTGTCAGATCTCCAGGGAGGTCTCGATCAGCTTGAGCTGGTGGCGGGCCATCGCCAGGTTGGAGCGGCCGCGGTTGAGTGCCAGGAAGAGGAACAGGCCGCGCCCGCTGGGCGTCGTGATCGGCCGGACCATGTGGTACTGGCTGGTGAGGCTGATCAGGATGTCCTCGATCTCGTTGTCGTGGAGGTTGAGCATCTCCATCGCCCGCATCTTGGCCCGCACGACGTCGGTGTTGCCGGCCGCGGCGACGTTGAGGTCGAGCTCGTTGCCGTCGCCCAGGCTGCCGAGGGCCATGCCGCTGCCGTAGTCGACCAGGGCGACGCCGATCGCGCCGTCGATCGTCATGGCCTGCTTCAGGGACGTCTCCAGGTCCGCCATGGTGGCTGTCCTCCCGTGAGTCGGTGACGTGGTTGTGGTGGCTGTGGCTCATGAAGGTAGGGAGCGGGCGGCGGATTCCACAGGGGATGACCGGAGACGTTCGAACCTGATCCGACCTTGATCCGATGCTGATCACTTGAAGACATTTGCAACTATGGATTTGGGAGAGGAGTGATCTCGTCAGCCCCGGTTGACGTCCGCCGACCCGCTGCGCGGGACGGACACCCGCGCGAAAAAGGGTGCTATCGATGTCACCCCTCCCGGGTAACCTCTCGCTGAGATGCGAGATCACACCAACCACACCCGGACGGCGATGAACACCCCTGATCCAGAGCCCCAGGCCAGCCTGGAGCTCAGCCCCGCCGAGGCTTACGCGGCCAGCCGTCGCCGGGCCGCGGAGCAGGCCACCGCCCTGTACGGCTTCCAGCAGCTGTACGACTTCCCGCTGGACGCCTTCCAGGTCGAGGCCTGCGAGGCCCTCGAAGCCGGATCGGGCGTGCTCGTCGCCGCCCCCACCGGCTCCGGGAAGACCATCGTCGGCGAGTTCGCCGTGCACCTGGCCCTGGCCGCCGGGCGCAAGTGCTTCTACACCACGCCCATCAAGGCGCTCTCCAACCAGAAGTACGGGGACCTGGTCAGGCGCTACGGCGCCGACAAGGTGGGCCTGCTCACCGGCGACAACACCGTCAACGGCGACGCCCCCGTGGTGGTCATGACCACCGAGGTGCTGCGCAACATGCTCTACGCGGGCTCCAGCACCCTCGACGGCCTCGGCTACGTCGTCATGGACGAGGTCCACTACCTCGCCGACCGCTTCCGCGGCGCCGTCTGGGAGGAGGTCATCATCCACCTCCCCGAGTCGGTCACCCTCGTCTCGCTCTCCGCGACCGTCTCCAACGCCGAGGAGTTCGGCGACTGGCTCGACACCGTCCGCGGCGGCACCAAGGTGATCGTCTCCGAGACCAGGCCCGTGCCGCTGTGGCAGCACGTGATGGCCGGCAACCGGATGTACGACCTGTTCGCCGACCCCGACCGCGACGGCCGGCCCAAGCACAACCTCAAGAACCCCGGCAAGGCCGTCAACCCCGAACTCGTCCGCCTCGCCCGCTCCGAGCTGGACCGCAACCCGCGCGACCGCTTCGGCCGCGGCCGGGGGCGCTCCATGCCCAACGGCCGTCCCGGCAAGGTCTGGACGCCCGGGCGCGTCGACGTCATCGACCGGCTCGACGCCGAGGGCCTGCTGCCCGCGATCACGTTCATCTTCAGCCGGGCCGGCTGCGAGGCCGCCGTCCAGCAGTGCCTCACCTCCGGCCTGCGGCTCAACAAGGAGTCCGACCGCGCCGTCGTCCGCACCCTCGTCGAGGAGCGCTGCGCCGACATCCCCGACGAGGACCTCCACGTCCTCGGCTACTTCGAGTGGCTGGACGGGCTGGAGCGCGGCATCGCCGCCCACCACGCCGGAATGCTGCCCCGGTTCAAGGAGGTCGTCGAGGAGCTGTTCGTGAAGGGCCTGGTCAAGGCCGTCTTCGCGACCGAGACGCTCGCCCTCGGCATCAACATGCCCGCCCGCTCGGTGGTCATGGAGAAGCTCGTCAAGTGGAACGGCGAGACCCACGCCGACGTCACCCCCGGCGAGTACACCCAGCTCACCGGGCGCGCCGGGCGGCGCGGCATCGACATCGAGGGCCACGCCGTCGTGCTCTGGCAGCGCGGCCTCGACCCGGAGGCCCTGGCCGGGCTCGCCGGCGCCCGCACGTACCCGCTCAAGTCCTCCTTCCGGCCGTCCTACAACATGGCCGTCAACCTCGTCGCCCAGTTCGGGCGGCACCGCTCGCGCGAACTCCTCGAGACCTCCTTCGCGCAGTTCCAGGCCGACCGCTCCGTCGTCGGCATCGCGCGCCAGGTGCAGCGCAACGAGGAGGGGCTGGACGGCTACCGCGAGTCCATGACCTGCCACCTCGGCGACTTCGACGCGTACATGGAGCTGCGGCGCACGCTCAAGGACCGCGAGAACGAGCTCGCGCGCGAGGGCACCAGCCAGCGCCGCGCCGCCGCCGTCGAATCCATCGAGCAGCTCAAGCCGGGCGACGTCATCCACGTCCCCACCGGCAAGTTCGCCGGCCTCGCCCTCGTCCTCGACCCCGGCCTGCCGCCCGTCAACCGCTCCGGCCGGGGCGGCCCGCGCCACCCCGACTACCAGGACGGGCCGCGGCCCGTCGTGCTCACCGCCGAACGGCAGGTCAAGCGGCTCGCGATGATCGACTTCCCGCACCCGGTGGAGGCGATCGAGCGGGTGCGCATCCCCAAGTCCTTCAACCCGCGCAGCCCCCAGTCCCGCCGCGACCTCGCCTCCGCGCTGCGCACCAAGGCCGGCCACCTCGAACCCGAGCGGTTCCGGCGCGGCCGCGCGGCCGCCGCCGACGACCCCGAGATCACCCGGCTCCGCGCCGAGATCCGCCAGCACCCCTGCCACGGCTGCTCCGACCGCGAGGACCACGCCCGCTGGGCCGAGCGCTACCACCGGCTCCACCGCGACACGGAACTGCTCGAACGCCGGATGCGCTCGCGGACGCACACCATCGCCCGCACCTTCGACCGGGTGTGCGGACTGCTGACCGACCTCGGCTACCTGCGCGGCGACACCGTCACCGACGACGGCAAGCGGCTCGGACGGCTGTACGGCGAACTCGACCTGCTCGCCTCCGAATGCATCCGCGAAGGCGTCTGGAGCGGCCTCGCCGCCGCCGAACTCGCCGCCTGCGCCTCGGCACTGGTGTACGAGTCCCGCCAGTCCGACGACGCCGCAACCCCCCGCGTACCGGAGGGCGGTGCCAAGGAGGCGCTCGGCCAGATGGTCCGCATCTGGGGCCACCTCGACGCTCTCGAGGAGCAGCACCGCATCAACACCGCGGAAGGCGTCGGCCAGCGCGAACCCGACCTCGGCTTCGCCTGGGCCGCCTACCGCTGGGCCCTCGGCCACAGCCTCGACCAGGTCCTGCGCGACGCCGAGATGCCGGCCGGCGACTTCGTCCGCTGGACCAAGCAGCTCATCGACGTCCTCGGCCAGATCCAGGACGCCGCCGGCGAGGACGCCGACCTGCGCAAGACCGCCCGGAAGGCCATCGACAGCCTCCGCCGCGGCATCATCGCGTACTCCTCCGTGGGCTGACCGACTACCAATGGACGAGGCCGCCCGGGCGGCCTCGTCCTGTGGGGTGAACACCCGCGCGTCATCAGCTTCGCTTCGGAGTTCTACCGCCGTTCCCCACCATCCACCCCCCACCCGCCTCCGGCGGGTGCCCGCCCCGGGCCCGGCCGCGTGAGGCGTGTGTCGTGACTACCGGTGCCGATGTTCGGCGAGCTGAGCTGGTCAGTGACAGGCCGAACCATCTCTGGACGCTACCTGCCTTGCGTGCACTCGCCATTGTGCACACCAGCTCGGACGAGGCCTGGGCGCTCGTCGAGGGAGCGGAGACCCTGCGGCAGCAGCAGGTTGCCGTGATCCCTCCGTGGAGCGAGGGTGCTCACGTCACCGAGGACGGGCGGGCCGTGACCTTCTGGCAGGATCCCGGGAAACCGAGCAGCGACACCTCCCTGTCCGCCTGGGTGACGGCTCTCACGCACAGGATCGATCCCGCAACGGCTCCCCGGCTCGGGGAGCACGACCCGTTCGACGGGCTGTTGGACGGTCTGGACTCCGCTCCGCTCGACGATTCCGCCCGCCGGTTCCTCTGCGGGCGCGAGGCCCAGTTGCGTGAGGAGTGGGACTACCTCGACTGGCCGTCTCCGGACACGGTCATCCTCGGAGGCCTCCGCATGGTGCCGTGCCACGACAACGGGGTCCGCGTCGGCTTCCTGCTGCGCCGCCCGCTCCAACGAGGCCATCGTGAATGGGATCTGGTCGCCGCCCGCTGGCGCTCCGAGCAACTGATCGGCCCACGCGAGGACCACGGGCGCTTCGCCGACACCTACCTCTCGTACGAGGACCGCCCCCTGGAGCGCGCCTACATCGGGGCCTGGTCCGGCTACCAGGTCGTGCGCGACCTCGTCGTGCTCACCGAGGTGATGGAGGTGGTACGCCGTGCCCACCTCGACGCCCACACCCGTCGGCAGGCCATGTACCGAGTGGCGTGCCTGCGCGGAGCCCATCGGATTCCCTGGAACTGGGGGCCGCGATGAACCGACCCGGGAACGGAGTTCGCACGGACGTGACCCGAGGGGTCTTCGTCACCCTCGACGGACTCAGCGCGAGCGGGAAGACCACCGTCGCGCCCTTGATCGCCGCACTCGTCAACGGTGTTCACCTCACGGACCGGACGCTGCCGACCTTCCCGCGTATGCGGGCAGAGGTCGATGCCACCGGCGTCCTGCCGGCGAGGTTCCACTGGTGGATGATGGCGAACCACATCAAGTCCGAGACCGCGCGGGCCCTAGTCGAGGCCGGCCGGACGGTCGTGGTCGAGTCCTACTTCCCGCGCACCGTCGCGACGCACAGGGCGATGGGCCACGACTGCGCGCCGAGGTATCCGGACGAGGCCCTCGTCCCGGACGTGGCGATCCTGCTGGAAGTGGAGGAAGGCGTCCGCCAAGAGCGGCTTCGCGGGCGTGCCGAGCGAGGGGCGCTGTCGTACTGGCACCAGCGCGAGGAACCGAACGTGGCGGAAAGCACCCGCGTGTACCGGGAGTTCGGCCTGCTGCCGGTGGACGGCACCGGCCGTACGGCCGACGAAGTGGCGCGCGGCATCGCCGATGCCGTGCGTGCGTACCGCATCGAGGAAGGCAAGCATCTGTGACCGCAATCGAGTTCGAGGCGAAGATCCTCAACATCGAGGCGGAGGCCATCCGTTCTCGTCTGGCAGAGGTTGGTGCCGAGCACCTGCGTGACCGGCTCCAGCGCCGCTACGTCTACGACATCCCCGGTCGGCCGGGCGCGTGGGTACGGCTGCGCGACACCGGCTCCGACGTCACGCTGTGCGTCAAGGAGATCCACTCCGACGCCACCGACGGCGTCACCGAAACGGAGACGAGCGTCGGTGACTTCGACACCACGAACGCGATCCTCGGCAAGCTCGGCTACCGGCCGAAGGCGTACCAGGAGAACCGTCGGTCCTCCTGGACGTTCGGGGGCGCGGCCGTCGAGATCGACCACTGGCCACTGATTCCCCCGTACCTGGAGATCGAGGGCGACAGTGCCGAGCACGTCCATGCGACCGCTCTTGCGCTGGGGCTCCCGTTGGACGAACTGACCAGCGAGAACACGACCAAGGTCTACCACCGCTACGGGATCGACATCGAGGCGATCCCTCGGCTCACGTTCGAATGACAGGAGACGAACGTTGCCAGCATTCAACCGACCGGCGGTCCGCATCGTCCGTGACAGGACCATCCGCATCAAGGTGATCGACGACTGCGGGCTGGCCTGCACGTTCTGCCACAACGAAGGAACGCCCGTCACTGCCGATCATCGAGGCCGCACCGAGCCGCCCTTCGCGGCCGGGCCTGGTAGGACCGGCCGCGTATGGCTCCGAACCTGTCGTTCCGGCGGGCGGTGCGAACCGTGGCGAGGGCGTTCGGCGCCGACGAGGTGCACCTCAGGGGCGGCGAGCCGACCCTTCACACCGAGGTGCCCGCACTGGTCGCCTCGCTCACCCGCGTTGGCCTGAGCGTCGGCATGACCAGCAACGGGGAGCGCGGACGGCAGGTGATGGCGGAGTGCTCGGCGGCGGGCCTCCACAGGGTGAACGTCTCGGTCTTCGGCACGACCGCCGAGGATTTGAGTGAGGAGCGGGATCGTGGAAGAGGTGGAGGCGTTCAAGAACGCCGAAGTCCGGCGGCTGGCAGGCGAGTACAAGGTTTCGTAGGGCGGTGGACACGGCGGAAGGCCGGGGCACGGTGGTCCGTGCTCCGGCCTTCCTTGGAACAGAGGTTAGTTGTAGAGGGTGAAGATGGAGTCGGGGCGTCCGGTGTAGCTGTTGTTGAGGGCGAAGACGTGGGTGCTGGGGCGGAAGATGCCGTAGGTGGTGCGGCCGGCGCCCTGCCAGTCGCCGACGACGGGGACGTCTCCGGTGGCGCCGTAGGTGGCGGTGGAGATGCTGCCGTCGTCGTGGCGGAGGATGAAGGTGTTGGCCTCACCGGGGTTGCGGCCGGGGCGGAAGAGGCCGAACTGGGCGTGGTGGACGCCGTCCCAGTCGCCGACGACGGGGAGGTCGCCGGTGTCGCCGAAGGTCATGGTCGTCACGCTGGCGTTGTCGTGGCGGACGGCGAGGGTGCGGGTGCTGGGGCGGTAGATGGCGAGCTGGTCGTGGCCGTTGTGGTCCCAGGCGCCGACGGCGGGGATGTCGCCGGGCTCGCCGAACGGGACGGCTACGGCGGCTCCGCTGCTCACTCGGAGGGCGAAGGTGCTCATGCTGGGACGGTAGATGCCCAGCTGGCACTGGCAGTCGTAGTCCCAGCCGCCGACGAAGGGGATGTCCCCGCGGTCGCCGAACGACCCGTAGACGGGGGCCGGGCCGGTCGTCTTGGTGTAGTTGACGTACCAGTTGCCGTTGTCGAAGATGCCGACCTGGGTGGTCGGGCCGCCGAGGCCGTTGGTGAAGGGCACCCCGACCCGGGGGCCGGTGACCTTGGTCGGGACGGATGCGGTGGCTGTGCGGCCGTGGTCGTCGAGGACGGTCTCGGTGATGGTGTACGTGCCGCCGACACCGTACTCGTGGGTCAGGCCGGTGGGCGGGTTCGGGCCCTCGGTGACGACGGGGGCGGAGCCGTCGCCGAAGTCGACCGTGTAGCGGGTGACCGGCCAGGGGCTGACGGTGTTGTCCTGGAAGGAGACCCGCGCTGTGGGCTCGTTGACGGTGCCCGCCCGGGGGTTCAGCGAGATGGCGGGGACCGGGGCGACCGTGAACGTGGCGGGAACGGCGCGGACCGGGCTGGTCTTGGTGGCCGCGATGGCCTTCGCCGTGTACGTGCCGGGGCCGGGGTAGTCGTGGTTGATCTCGGTGTACCCCTGGACCAGGGTCACCGCGGGGCTGCCGTCACCGAAGTCGAGCGTGGCGCCGTCCGGAGCCCAGCCGGGGGAGTACTGGACCTGGAGCTGGATGTTCAGCGGGTGGCCGGGAGGGGTGTAGAGCACGGACTTGAGCGAGATGGAGGTCTCGTCCCGGAGTTCGACCGCGCCGCGGTCGTAGTAGCCGACGCCGGTGCCGGTGTTGGCGATGCGGGGGTGATCGGCGCGGGGCTTGTCGTAGAAGTCGGTGTCCAGCGTGCCGGGCGCGGTGGCGTCGGCGGCGTCCGTCAGGCCTTCGACGGCCTGGGGCTTGTACTCGGAGTCGAACGCCGGGTTGACGGCGTTGTCGTGGGCGCCCTGTCCGGTGGCTCGGAAGTCGGCGGGCGTGGCGTACGGGGTCGCGCCCCACTGGTAGCCGGCACCGCCCGCCTCGGGCACGATGCTGTTGTAGTCGACCTTGGTCCCGGACACCGAGTCGGCCGAGACCGACAGGGCGGTGGCGGCCTTGAGGGCCGGGTCGGAGCAGCTACCCGCAGGGGCCTTGGTGATCACGTTGTTCACCACCGTGGACCCCGAGGAGTTCCCGGTGAGGAGCACGTCGTTGCCGCAGTTCTTGGCGAAGGAGTTGCTCGCCACGACGGTGCCCGGGGCGCCGGTGACCACGAGGCCGCCGGTCCGGCTGTACCCGATCTCGTTCGTGGTGACGACCGTTCCGGTGACCCCGGCCTCCACGGCGAGGCCGATCGTTCCGTCGCCCTGGAGCCTGTTGCGGCTCACCGTGGTGTCGGCGGTCTTCCCGGTGATGCGCAGGGCGGGCGTCGGGTTCGGGTAGGACCGGCGGCCCTCGAACACGGGGTTGCCGCCGAGGAGGATGTTGCGGTTCAGCGTGATGCGCTCGGAGTCCTGGACGAGGACGCTCTCCTGCGGCGCGTCGAACTGGAAGCCGGACACCGTGATGTCGTGCACCCCGGAGAGCACGAGCGCGTGCGCGGCCGGCGGTGTGTTCCCGTTCCAGGAACGGGTGCCGAGGTTCGTCGACGGATCGCGGTAGGGGATGTCGGCCTTGATGGTGATCGGCTTTCCGGGCTCGCCCGAGTGCTTGACCGTGACCGGTTCGCGATAGGTGCCACCCGGCGTGACCTGTACCGTCTGCCCCGGCTGCGCGACGTCCACGGCGGCCTGGACGGTGCAGAACGGCTGGTCCTGTGTCCCGCTGCCGGTGTCGCTGCAGTACGGGATGCCTTGGGCGTTGAGCGTGTTGTCGACGTAGATCACGCTCTGGTCCGCCGCGTGCGCGACCGACGGAAGAACGACCCCGGCTATCGCCGAGCCGGCTACCGCGGCGGCCAGGCCGACGCGATGACGAATGGTCACAGTTGCTCCCCCTTGGGTGAATGACCCCGGATGTGTCCAATTCGGGAAGCACGTGTGGCGGTTGTGTTCCCGGTTGCTCGGCGAAGAATATCGTCAACGATCGAGTGGCTGTCACTTGGATTAATCGGCGGGGGACAGTGACTGAGGGAGCGTCAACTTCCAAATGGCGGAAGGCCGGCACGCAAGACGCGTGCCGGCCTCCGGCGGTGGAACAGGGGTCAGTTGTAGAGGGTGAAGATCGGGTCGGCGGCGCCGGTGTTCGGGTTGTTCAGCGCGAAGACGTGGCTGCTGGGCCGGAAGATGCCGTACGTCGTACGCCCGGTGCGCTGC
This sequence comes from Kitasatospora sp. NPDC101183, assembly GCF_044767945.1. Lineage (NCBI taxonomy): Bacteria > Bacillati > Actinomycetota > Actinomycetes > Kitasatosporales > Streptomycetaceae > Kitasatospora > Kitasatospora sp. NPDC101183. Next base: position 54,846 of record NZ_JBIWOW010000014.1, read on the forward strand.
CAGTCGCCGACGACGGGGAGGTCTCCGGTGGCGCCGAACGAGGCGGTGGAGACGCTGCCGTCGTCGTGGCGGAGGATGAAGGTGTTGGAGTCGCCGGGGTTGCGGCCGGGGCGGAAGAGGCCGAACTGGGCGCGACGGCCGCCGTCCCAGCTACCGACGATGGGGATGTCGCCGGCGTCGCCGAACTGGAAGGTGGTCACGGCAGTGTTGTCGTGGCGGACGGCGAGGGTGCGGGTGCTGGGACGGTAGATGGCCAACTGGTCGTGGTTGTTGCGGTCCCAGGCACCGACGACCGGGATGTCACCGGGCTCACCGAAGGGGACCGCGACGACGGCTCCGCTGCGTAGCCGGAGGGCGAAGGTGCTCGTGCTGGGCCGGAAGATGCCCAGTTGGCACTGGCAGGTGTCCTCCCAGGCGCCGATCACGGGGATGTCTCCGGGGTCGCCGAAGGAATCGTGGCCGCTCGGTGTGCCGTTCCGCTTGTTGTAGTCGATGTGCCAGCGGCCGTTGTCGAAGAGGCCGACCTGGGTGGTCGGGCCGCCGAGGTAACCGGCGAACGGCACGCCGGCGTGGGGGCCCTTGACGTGCGCCGTGAAGGAGGCGGTGCCCGTACGGCCGTGGTTGTCGACGACGGTCTCGGTGACGGTGTAGTCGCCGCCGACGCCGTAGTCGTGGGTCAGGCCGATGGGCGGGTTCGCGCCCTCGGTGACGACGGGGGCGCTGCCGTCGCCGAAGTCGACGGTGTAGCGGACGACCGGCCAAGGGCTGGTGGTGTTGTCCCGGAAGGAGACCCGCGCTGTCGCCTGGTCCTCGGTGCCGGTCTGCGGGTAGAGCGAGATGGCGGGGACCGGGGAGATCGTCAGTGTGACGCTGAACGTGCGCACCAGGCCGGTCTTGGCGGTCGCGGTGGCCGTCGCCGTGTATGTTCCGGGCGCGGTGTAGTCGTGATCGATCTGGCCGCTTCCCTGGACGAGGTCCTCCTGGCCGCTGCCGTCGCCGAAGTCGAGCCTCGCCCCGTCCGGTGCCCAGCCGATGTGGTACTGGGTCTGGAACTGTGCGTGCAGGGGGTGGCCGGGAGTCGGGGAGACGGTCCCGTGGAGCCACACCGAGGTCTCGTCCTGGAGTTCGATCGCGCCGCGGTCGTAGTAGCCGATGCCGGTGCCGGTGTTGGCGATCTGGGGGTGGTCGGCGCGCGGGTTGTCGTAGAAGTCGGTGTCCAGCATGCCGGGCGCGGTCGCGTCGGCCGCGTCCGTCAGGCCCTCGGCTGCCTGGGGCTTGAAGTCGGCGGTGTAGTACGGGATCTTCGGGTCGGCGGCGTTGTCGTGGGCGCCTTGTCCGGTGGCCCGGAAGTCGGCGGGCGTGGCGTACGGGGTCGCGCCCCACTGGTAGCTGACGCCGTCGACCGCCGGAACGATGCTGTTGTAGTCGACCTTGGTCCCGGTGACGGAGTCGGCCGAGACCGACAGGTTGGTGGCGGACTTGAGCGCCGGGTCGCTGCAGCGCGGCGGGAAGATCTTGGTGATCACGTTGTTGACCACCGTGGCCCCGGAGGAGTTCCCGGCGAGGGAGACGTCGTTGCCGCAGTTCTTGGCGAAGGTGTTGCTCGCCACGAGGGTGCCCGGTGCCCCGGTGACGAGGAGGCCGCCGCTGTGGCTGTTCACGATCACGTTGGTGGTGATGACCGTCCCCGTGACCCCGGTGTCCACGGTGATGCCCGTCGTTCCGTTGCCGTTGACCCTGTTGCGGCTGACCGTGGTGGCGGCGCTCTTTCCTGTGATGCGCAGGGAAGGGGTCGGAGCAGGGTAGGACGGGTTGCCGTTGAAGTCGGGATTGCCGCCGAGGATGGTGTTGCGGTTCAGGACGATGCGCTCGGAGTCCTGGACGAGCACGCTCTCCTGCGGCGCCTCGAACTGGAAGCCGGACACCGTGATGTCGTGCACCCCGGAGAGCACGAGCGAGTGCGGGGCCGGCAGAGTGCCCGCCGTCCAGGAGTGGGTGCCGACGATCGTCTGCGGTGTGCCGTACGGAATGTCGGACTTGATGGTGATCGGCTTCCCGGGCAGGCCCGAACGCTTGACCGTCACCATCTCGGGATAGACGTTGCCCGGCGTGGCCTGAACCTGAACCGTCTGGCCCGGCTCCGCGAGGTCCACGGCGGCCTGGATGGTGCAGAAGGGCCGGTCCTGGGTTCCGGTGCCGGTGTCGGTGCAGAACTGTCGGTTCTGCGCGTTGTCGACGTAGAGCACGCTCTGGTCCGCCGCGTGTGCGACCGATGGAAGGACGAGTCCGGCTATCGCCGAGCCGGCTACCGCGGCGGCGAGGCCGACGCGATGACGAACGGTCACAGTTGCTCCCCCTTGGGCGAATGACCCCGGATGTGTCCAATTCGGGAAGCACGTGTGGTGGTTGTGTTCCCGGCTGCTCGGCGAAGAATATCGTCAACGATCGAGCGGCTGTCACTCGGATAAATCGGCCCGGGTCAGGTCGTTGAGTGGACGTCAACTCCGGTACGCCGAAAGGCCGGCGCACGTTTCCGTGTGCCGGCCTTCCGAGGGTGGAGCAGGGATCAGTAGTACAGGGTGAAGATCGGGTCGGCCGCGCCGGTGTTCGGGTTGTTCAGCGCGAAGACGTGGCTGCTGGGCCGGAAGATGCCGTACGTCGTACGCCCGGTGCGCTGCCAGTCGCCGACGACGGGGAGGTCTCCGGTGGCGCCGAACGAGGCGGTGGAGACGCTGCCGTCGTCGTGGCGCAGGATGAAGGTGTTCGACTCGCCGGGGTTGACGCCCGGGCGGAAGAGGCCGAACTGGGCGTGGTGGACGCCGTCCCAGTCCCCGACGATCGGGATGTCGCCCGCGTTGCCGAAGGACATGGCCGTCACGCCGCCGTTGTCGTGGCGCACGGCCAGGGTGCGGGTGCTGGGGCGGAAGATGGCCAGCTGGTCGTGGCCGTTGTGGTCCCAGGCGCCGGCCACCGGGATGTCGCCCGGCTCGCCGAAGGGGACGGCGATGACGGACCCGTTCTGCAGCTGGAGGGCGAAGGTGGAGATGCCGGGCCGGTAGATGCCCAGCTGGCACTGGCAGGTGTTCTCCCAGGCGCCGACGACGGGGATGTCCCCGGCGTCGCCGAAGGAGGCGTTGCCGCTCGGCTTGCCGGTCGTCTTGGCGTAGTCGATGTGCCAGTGGCCGTTGTCGAAGAGGCCGACCTGGGTGGTCGGGCCGCCGAGGTAACCGGCGAACGGCACGCCGCGCTGGGGGCCGTTGACCCAGGTCGAGGTGGTGGCGGTGGTGGTGCGCCCGTGGTTGTCGAGGACGGTCTCGGTGATGTTGTACGTGCCGCCGACGCCGTAGACGTGGGTCAGGCCGTTGGGCGCGGTCGGCCCGTCGGTGACGACGGGGGCGCTGCCGTCGCCGAAGTCGACGGTGTACCGGGTGACCGGCCACGGGCTGACGGTGTTGTCCTGGAAGGACACCCGCGCGGTGGCGACGTCGTCGGTGGAAGCCCGCGGGTTGACCGTGATGGCGGGGACCGGGGCGAGCGTCAGGGTGTTGACGTCGGTGCGGACCAGGCCGGACTTGCTGGTCGCGGTGGCCGTGAGCGTGTAGGTGCCGGGGCCCGGGTAGTCGTGGTCGATCAGGTTGGAGCCCTGGACCAGCGTCACCTTGTCGCTGCCGTCGCCGAAGTCGAGCGTGGCGCTGTCCGGGGCCCAGCCGGGGGTGTACTGCACCTGGACGCGGTAGCCCAGCGGGTGGCCGGCGGGGGTGGTCCCCCAGGCCTTGACGGAGACGGCGGTCTCGTCCTGGAGCTCGACGGCGCCGCGGTCGTAGTAGCCGACGCCGGTGCCGGTGTTGGCGATCTGCGGGTCGTCGGCGCGCGGGTTGTCGTAGAAGTCGGTGTCGAGCATGCCGGGCGCGGTCGCGTCGGCCGCGTCCGTGATGCCCTCGACGGCGCGCGGCTTGACGTCGTAGTCGAACTTGGGGTCGACGGCGTTGTCGTGGGCGCCCTGTCCGGTGGCCCGGAAGTCGGCGGGCGTGGCGTACGCGGTCGCGCCCCACTGGTAGGCGAGGCCGCCGTTCGCCGCCGGCACGATGCTGTTGTAGTCGACCCTGGTGCCCGTGACGGAGTCGGCGGAGACCGACAGGGCGGTGGCGGACTTGAGGGCCGGGTCCGAGCAGTGACCCGCCGGGACCTTGGTGACGATGTTGTTCACCACGGCGGCGCCCGAGGAGTTCCCGGTCAGGAGCACGTCGTTGCCGCAGTTCTCGGAGAAGCTGTTGCTCGCCACGACGGTGCCCGGGGCGTCGGTGACCGTGATGCCGCCGGCGGGGTTGGAGACGATGGCGTTGGTGGTGACGACCGTCCCGGTGACCCCGGCCTCCACGGCGACGCCGACCGTGCCGATGCCCCCGACCGTGTTGCGGCTCACCGTGGTGGCGTTGCTCTTCCCGGTGATGCGCAGGGCGGGCGTCGGGCCCGGGAAGGACGGGGTGCCGCCGGACGCGGGGCTGCCGCCGAGGAGGGTGTTGCGGTTCAGGACGATGCGCTCGGAGTCCTGGACGAGCACGCTCTCCTGGGAGGCGTCGAGCCGGAAGCCGGACACGGTGATGTCGTGCACCCCGGAGAACACGAGGGCGTGCGCCGCCGCCGGAACGCCCGTCCTCCCCGGCGCGACGCCGAGGGTGGTCGTGGGCGTGCGGTAGGGGATGTCGGCCTTGATGGTGATCGGCTTGCCGGGCAGGCCCGAGTGCTTGACCGTGACCGACTCGGCGTACTCGCCGCCGAACCGGACCTGGACGGTCTGCCCCGGCTGTGCGACGTCCACCGCGGCCTGGACGGTGCAGAACGGTCGGTCCTGCGCCCCGCTGCCGGCGTCGCTGCAGTTCTGCGGGCGCGTGTTGTCGACGTAGAGCACGCTCTGGTCGGCCGCGTGCGCGACCGACGGAAGGACGGTCCCGGCTATCGCCGAGCCGGCTACCGCGGCGGCCAGGCCGATGCGATGACGAATGGTCACGGATGCTCCCCCTTGGGCGAATGACCCCGGATGTGTCGGCTTCGGGAAACTCTCGTGACAGTTCGAGTTCCCGATTGCCCGGCGAAGAGTATCGCCGATGGTCAGAGGGCCGTCACGCGGGTATTCGGTGGGGGGAAATGAGCTGGTTCGTTCCTCGATTTAATCGGTGACGGGGGAGGGGCCCGCTCGTGGATGATGACCGGATGAACCGCACAGACCAGCGATTCCACGTCATCGTGCTGTCGAACTTCGCGAGGGGCTTCGACAAGTACGCCCTTTCCTACGGTAAAGCCGGTATTCCGGAGAGCACGTTTCCCGACCGCTTCCACCTGCTGACGCGGGCGGAGCTGGGGATCGGGGTCGGCAAGGCGCGGCGGCTGCTGGAGCGGCTGGCGATTCCGGGGGACCGGCTGCTGGTGCTGGAGACCGCGGTGGACCCGGGCGAGCTGGTGCCCAACGAGGCGACCGGGCTCGGGATGGAGCTGTGGGAGCCGTCCATTCGCCTGTCGGGCGTTTATGAACTCGGCGAGGGGGGTGAGGGTTTCGCGTTGCGTCCGACGACCGTCGAGGACGCGATGGCGGATTCCCTGCGCCTGCACGCGGTGGCGCACCGGCCGTACGGTGAGTTGCGGCCGCGGTCGGTTTCGGTGCTGCCCGTGGCGTCGGCGTGCCAGGCGCGGTGCTCGTTCTGCTTCTCCGCCGCCTCGATATCCAGTGACCAGGCGCCGGCGCGGGTTCCGTGGGAGCTGGTGGGCGACTGGTTGGAGCGGGGCCGGGCGGCGGGGGCCGAGCGGGCGGTGATCACCGGGGGCGGGGAGCCGACGCTCATACCGTTCGAGCAGCAGGTGCGGCTGGTGTCCGCGTGTGCGGCGGCGTTCCCGAAGGTCGTCCTGATCACCAACGGGCACACCCTGGCGAAGGGCGGGGATGCGGAGAGGGCCGAGCGGTTGGAGGCCCTGAACGGTGCCGGGCTGAGCGTGCTGGCGGTGTCGCGGCACCACCAGGACGACGGGGTGAGCGAGCGGCTGATGATGCTGCGGACGCCGGTCGGCGAGGTGGTCGACACCTGGCGCGCGGGGCGGGACCGGTGGCCGGGCCTTCGGCTGAGGCTGATCTGCGTGCTCCAGCGCGGCGGGGTGGAGGACGAGGCCGGGGTCGCCGCGTACCTCTCGTGGGCCGCGGCCCTGGGGGTCGAGGAGGTGTGCTTCAAGGAGCTGTACGTCTCCACGAGCACCGAGTCGCTCTACTTCGACCGCAACGCCAACGTCTGGAGCCGGGACCACCAGGTCTCGCTCTCCGTCGTCACCCGGTTCGCCGAGGGGCACGGCTTCGGGGCGGCGAGCCGCCTGCCCTGGGGCGCTCCGGTGTACGACGGCACGTGGGACGGCGCTCCGATGCGCATCGCCGCGTACACGGAGCCCAGCCTGTACTGGGAGCGGAGCAACGGGATCGCGCGCAGCTGGAACGTCCTGGCCGACGGCCGCTGCTACGCCTCCCTGGAGGACCGGGCGAGCGAGGTGGCGGCGTGAGGTTCGACGAGTTCCAGGCCTACCGGCAGCGGCAGTTGGAGGAGGGGGCGCCGGGGTCGCTGCTCGACGCCGCCGAGACCAACCTGTACCGGGCGCTCGCGGCGATCCGGCCCGAACCGCCCGTCGGAACGCACACGGTGTACCGGTGCGACCTCGCCCGGGCTTGGCTGCGGCGGTTCGAGCTGCCGGAGGAGTGGTCGCGGCGGGCGATGGTGTCGCGCGGGGTCCGGCACGGGCTCGGCGTGGTGTTCCGCCAACTGCACGACGAGCGGGCGCGGTTGTGGCTGCCGAGCGACGTGTACCCGGTGTACTTCGAGCTGGCCCACGCGGCGGGCCTGACGCCCGACGCGTACCCGACGCTGCCGGCGCCCGTCCTGCCGGACGCGCAGGCGGAGGACCGGCCCGAGTACCTGCTGATCGCCAACCCCACCAAGCCGCTGGGCCGTTGCCTCTCCGAGGCCGAGTGCGATGCGCTGATCGCATGGCTGGAGGGCGCACCGGGCCGCCGCCTGCTGATCGACGCCGTCTACGACCTGGGCGCCCCGTTCTCCGCCGGAACGCGGCGGCTCCTGGGCACCGGGCGGGCGATCCTGCTGCACTCGGTGACCAAGGGGTGGCTGTGGCCCCGCACGTTCGGCGTGGTCCTGCTGGGCGAGGGGGACGCCGAGTTGGCGGCGGCGTTCCGGGAGAACGCGCCGAGCCAGGAGCAACTGCGCATCGCAGAGAGCCTGTTGGGCGAGCATGCGGGCACTCCCGGGCGCGTGGCCGATGAACTCGCCGTACGGGCCCAGCGGTTGCTCGACCGCCTGCCGCCCGAGCTGCGAGCGGCGATCCTCGAGGAGAGCCTGACCAGCCCCGGCAACTACTTCTTCCCGGTCGACATCCCGGCCGAGACGCTCCAACGCGATTACGGCGTACTGGCGTTGCCCGCGAGTGTGTTCGGCGAGACCGCCTGGCAGGGCTCCGTCCTGACCAGCCTGTCCGACACCTTCGGGTCCTGAAGGAGAGGTGGAGGTTCGGATGGACTGGTCGGGTGCGCGGGAGCGCGTCTTGGCGGTGGGGCGGGCGTACGACGAGTTCGAGCCGGTGCTGAGCCAGGCGCAGATCGCCGAGGTGGAGGCCCGGATCGGTGTCGAACTGCCGGAGGACTACCGCTCGTTCCTCGCGCAGGTCGGAGCGGGAGGCCCCGGGCCGACGCAGGAACTCATGTCGTTGGAGTGCGTCGACGGAGAGTGGGGGTGGACCGGCTACCCCTGGAGGCCGGACGTCAGCGGGCCGTTCGTCGAAGGCGAGGACTGGGCCGCTGAACAGGTGGCGACCCTGCGTGCGGCCGGTCACCAGCCCGGCGCCCCCGACGAGGCGGAGGGCTACCTCGCCGACTACCGCGAGGTCTTCGGTGCCGACTCCGGCGACGAGGTCTGGCACCGCCAACGCACCCGCGGCGCCGTCCTCATCGGCGACAGCGGCTGCGCCATGACCACCTGGCTGGTCCTCGTCGGCCCGCACCGCGGCGAACTGCGCTTCCGTGACTGCGAGGTCGACCCGCCCTTCGACCCGTGCCTCGATCCGGACGGCAGCCCCCACACCTTCGGGACCTGGTACCTGGAGTGGCTCGCGATCCGGGAGCGCCACGCATCAGGGATTCCTCAGGGGTCGGATTCCGGGTGGCCCCTGAGGTGCGGGGGCTTCGCGGCCGGGTAGCTTCGGGCGGCGGTGATCAGTGTTCGAAGGGAAGGCGGGGACGTGGGTTCGGTCGAGGTCGTGCGGCTGGAGGGGGTGCGCAAGGAGTACCGGCGGGGGGATAGCCGGGTGGTGGCGCTGGACGGGGTGGAGGTCGGCTTCGGGGCGGGGTCGTTCACGGCGATCATGGGGCCGTCCGGGTCGGGGAAGTCGACGCTGCTGCAGTGCGCGGCCGGGCTGGACCGGGTGGACGAGGGGCGGGTGCTGCTGGACGGGGTGCCCGTGCACGAGTTGTCGGAGCGGGCGCTGACGGTGCTGCGGCGGGAGCAGATGGGGTTCGTCTTCCAGTCGTTCAACCTGATCCCCGCGTTGACGGCCCGGCAGAACGTCGAGCTGCCGCTGCGGCTGGCCGGCCGCCCGCTCGATGCGGCGGTGGTCGAACGGGGGCTGGCGGATGTCGGGTTGGCCGATCGGGGAGGGCATCGTCCGGCCGAGCTCAGCGGCGGGCAGCAGCAGCGGGTGGCCATCGCCAGGGCGCTGGTGACGAGGCCGAAGGTCCTGTTCGCCGACGAGCCGACCGGCGCCCTCGACTCCCGTACGGCCGGGGACGTGCTCGCCCTGCTGCGCGAGGTGGTCCACCGGCACGGCCAGACGGTGATCATGGTGACCCACGACCCGGTCGCCGCCTCGTTCGCGCAGCGCGTCCTGTTCCTCAAGGACGGCGCGGTGACGGGCGAGTTGGCGTCGCCGACCGCCGAGGGTGTTGCCCTGCGGATGGCGTCGCTGGAGGCGTCGTGCTGAGGCTCGCCCTGGCCACCCTGCGCCACCGGATGACGAGCTTCGTCGGCGCCTTCCTCGCCCTCGCGCTCGGCACCACGATGATCGGCCTGATGGCGCTGACCCTCGCGGCCACCTTCGGCACGCCGCACCCCGGGCCGCAGCGGTTCCAGAACGCCCGTACGGTCATCGCCCCGCTCGGCTTCGACGGACAGCCGATGAAGGCCCCGGCGGTGCTGCCGGAGGACCTCGTCGAGAAGGTGCCCGGCGCGATCCCCGACCGCAGCTTCCCCGTACACGGCGTGGCCCAGGCCACCGGCCACCCCTGGTCCTCGGCGGCCTTCGCCGGCTACCGACTGACGGCCGGGGCCGCACCCCAGGCCCCCGACGAGATCGTGATCGGGGGTGGCGCGAAGGAGAGGATCGGCAGCCGACAGGGTGAGTACCGCGTCGTCGGCGTCACCGACGCCCGCTGGTTCGAGGACGCCGTCTTCTTCACCGACGCGGAGGCCCGGCGCCTCTCCCCGGGCGTCAACGCCCTCGTGACCGATCGGGCCCCGAAGGACCTCACCACGGCCGTCGTGCTCACCGGAGGCGACCGCACCCGCCTCGACCCCGACCCCACCGGCGGCGCCCAGGCCCTCGCCAACGCCCAGGCGATGGCGGGCAGTACGACCGGACTCGCCGTCTGCGTCGCCGTGTTCGTTGTCGTCGCGACCTTCGCCTTCGCCACCGAGCAGCGCCGCCGCGAGCTTGCCCTGCTGCGCCTGGTCGGCGCCGCGCCCGGGCAGGTGCGGCGGATGGTGCTGGCCGAGGCGCTGCTGGTCGGTGTCGCGGCGGCGCTGGTCGGCTGTGCGCTCGCCCCGCTGGGGGCGGGCCCGCTGCGCGCGTGGATGGTCGACCACCACGTGGCGCCGGCCTGGTTCACCGTCCCCCTCAACCCCGTCCCCCTCCTGATCGCCTTCGTGATCGGGGTCGCCGCCGCGATGGCCGGCTCGGCGGCCACGCTCGTCCGCGTCTCGCTGATCCGCCCGATCGAGGTGCTGCGCGAGAGCGCGCTGGAGCGCCGCGCGATGACGCCGCTGCGGTGGCTGCTGGGCGGGGCGATGCTGGTCGGGGCGGTCGTGGCGGGGGTGGTGATCGCCCGTACGGAGCCTTATCTGGCCGCCAGCGCCCGCAAGTTCGAGGCCGTCCCGCTCCTGTACGTCGGTGCGGTGGCCCTGCTCGCGCCGGTGCTGCTGCGCCCGGTGACGGCCCTGCTGACGGCACCCCTGCGCCGTTCGGCGAAGGCCGGGCCGCTGCTGGTGCGGGAGAACCTGCTGACCTCCCGGCGGCGGACGGCGGCCACGGTGGCGCCGATCGTCGTGGCGGTCGGGCTGGTCGGCACGCTGCTGACGATGCAGGAGTCCGGGGACGCGTCCGTGCTCGCCCGGCAGCGCCAGGAGGTGCACGCGGAGGCCGTCGTGACCGGCGCCGACGCCCGTACGGCGGAGCGGCTGGCGGCCGTGCCGGGACTGCGGGTCACGCCGGTCGTCCCGATGAACATCCGCCTCGGTACGGCCGGGAACGAGCAGATCGACTCGCTGAGCGCCGTCGCCGTGCCCGCCCGGGCGCTCGGTACGACGGTGACCCCGCCGGTGCTCGCGGGCTCGCTGGCCTCGCCGCCGCCGAACTTCCTGGTCCTCGACGAGAAGGCGGCCACCTCGGACGGCCTCGCGGTCGGCGACGAGGTGCTGACCCTGCTGCCGACGGGCGCCCGGGTGCGGACGGTCGTCACGGCGATCGTCGCGCGCGGGCTCAAGGGCGACGACACGTACGTCTCCGCCGATCTGGCGGGCGGGCAGCCGAGCCTGGTCTACCTCGACTCGCTTGACTCGGTCAGGCGATCGGCGGTGGAGGAGGCCCTGGCGGGTACGGGCGCGCGCCTCGCCACGTACGAGGCCTACCTGGACGCCCAGCGGGTGAAGGCCGCCGAGCAGACGGACACCGCCGCCGTCGTGATGCTCGGGATCGCCTTGGCGTACGCCATGATCACGGTCGCCAACACCCTGGTCATGGCGGTGGCCGGGCGGCGCCGCGAGTTCGCCCTGCTGGGCCTGGCGGGCGCGGTGCGCGGCCAGATCGTCCGGATCGCGGCGGCGGAGGCGGCCGTGGCGCTGGTCGTCGGCACGGTGCTGGCGGCCGTGGCGACGGGGCTCGCCGCGGTGACCCAGCACGCCTCGCTCGGCCGGTTGGTGGCGCACGCGCCCACCGTCCTCCCGTGGGCGCGGCTCGGCGAGACGGTGGCGCTCTGTGCGCTCGTCACCCTGGCCACCGCCGCGGTGGCGACCGGCCGGGCGACGGGGCGGCGGCACCGGGACGAACACACGGCCGCGTAGCGAGAGCGCAGGAAGTCGGCCCCGCCGACTTCCTGCGCACGGCCGCCCCCGGAACCACTGCTCAACGGGTCAACCGCGCGTGCGAACCGTCACCCCTCGTGAGAGGAGTAGCAGCATGGACTGGGTCGACGTCATGCTGCTGGTCGGCCCGCTGGTGGCCACGATCGGCGGGCTCTGGGCACTGCAGCGGTTCGTGCCGCACCCGGTGCGGGTGGCCCACAACGACGTGGCGGGCTTCATCTTCGCCGTGGTCGGTGTGCTGTACGCGGTGCTGCTCGCCTTCGTGGTGATCTCGGTGTGGGAGAACGTGGAGAAGGCCAGGGAGCACACCTTCGCCGAGGCGAGCGCCCTGGCCGGGGTGTACTGGAACTCCCGGCAGATGCCGCTGCCGGAGGGCGGCGCGCTGGAGCGGCTGTCCGTGCAGTACGCGCACACGGTGATCGACTCCGAGTGGAAGCTGATGGAGTCCCACCGGACCGATCCGGAGGTCACCGCGCTGATGTACCGGATCCGGGAGACCGCCGCGAACTCCGACCCGGCGCCGGGCAAGCAGATGGTGGTCTACGACCACACCACCCAGGGGGTGGAGGTCCTGGCGGCCGAGCGACGGGTCCGGCTGGACATGATCGAGGACTCGGTGCCCCCGCTGCTCTGGGCCGCGATCGTCCTGGGTGCGGTGGTGACCGTCGGGTTCACGTTCCTGTTCGGGGTGGCCCGGCTCCGGGTGCACGTGGTCATGGCGCTGAGCCTGGTCGTCCTGATCTCGGTCTCGATCATCGCGATCCGGGCGCTGGACTACCCCTTCGGCGGCCTGTACCGGGTGGAACCGACCGCCTTCGAGGTGTTCCTGAGCAACCTTCCCGCCCCGCGCTGACGGCTCACCGCGCGGCGAGCGTCTCCACCAGCCGCTCCAGCGACGTCCCCAACCCCCAGCGGGCGGCGAGGTGTTCGAGCGCCATCGGGTCCAGCGGCTCCTGCGGCAGGGCCGGGTCGAAGTCCGGCAGGGGCGCGTCCTCGGCGACGCGGACGACGGTGGGGGCGACGTCGAGGTAGGCGGCGCCCTCGACGATGTTGCGGCGGCGGGCCGGGGTGAGGCGGGAGCCGATGTCCAGGGCCGCCGCGCGGATGGCGGCGAGGTCGCCGTACTCGTCGATCAGCTGGGCGGCGGTCTTCTCGCCGATGCCCTTGACGCCGGGCAGCCCGTCGGACGGGTCCCCGCGCAGGGCGGCCATGTCGGCGTACCGGGCGCCGCGCACGCCGTACTTCTCCAGGAGCAGCGCGTCGTCGGTGATCTGCAGGTTGCCCATCCCCTTGACGGGGTAGAGGACGGTGATCTGCCGTGCGTCGTCGACGAGTTGGAAGAGGTCGCGGTCGCCGGTGACGATCTGCACCGGGCCCTTCGCGCGGGCGGTGAGGGTGCCGATCACGTCGTCCGCCTCGTAGCCGGGGGAGCCGACGCGGGCGATGCCGAGGGCGTCGAGGACCTGCTCGATCACCGGGACCTGCGGGGCGAGGGTGTCGGGCACCTCCTCCTCGCCGTCGACGGCGGCCTCGGCGACGCGGTGGGTCTTGTACGAGGGGATGAGGTCGACGCGCCACTGGGGGCGCCAGTCGGCGTCCATGCAGGCGACCAGGTGGTCGGGCCGGTGGTCGTGGACGAGCCGGGCGATGAAGTCCAGCAGGCCGCGGACGGCGTTGACGGGCTCGCCCTGCGGGGAGCGCAGGGTGTCCGGCACGCCGTAGTAGGCCCGGAAGTACAGGCTGGCGGAGTCGAGGAGCATCAGTCGCGGTGCGGTCACGTGTCAGATCATGCCGCACCGCGCTGACGGAAGGCGGGCGGACGGGCCTCAGTGCTCGTGCGGCCCGGCGCGGTGGACGGGGCCGTGCGAGTCGGCGCAGTGCTCGGCGGCGGTGTCGCCGTGTCCGGCGATCTGGAGCAGCGCGCCCGCCTCGTCCTCGCCGACGTGGTCGACCTGGAGCGTGGAGTGGGTGATGCCGTACTCCTCGGAGAGCCGCCGCTGCAGCGAGCGCCGCACGGCGTGGCAGTCGCCGCCGGGGGTGACGAGGATGTGCGCCGACAGGGCGGGCTGGTTGGAGGTGATCTCCCAGATGTGCAGGTCGTGGATCTCCTCGACGAGCGGTTCGCCGACGAGCCGGTCCGCCACCGCGTCGGGGTCGATGCCGGCGGGGGCGGCCTCCAGGAAGATCCGTCCGGAGTCGCGGACGAGCCCGACGCCCGCCTTGAGCATCAGCGCGACGACGATCAGCGAGGCGATGGAGTCGGCGCGGGCGAAGCCGGTGGTCACCATGACGAGGCCGGCGACGGCGGTCGCGATGAAGGCGTACAGGTCGGTGAGGACGTGCTGGAAGGCGCCCTCGACGTTCAGCGAGCTGCGGTTGGCCTTGGACATGCACCAGGCGGCGGCGATGTTGACGACGACGCCGATCAGCGCGGTGACCAGCACCAGCGAGCCGGTGACCGCCGGCGGTTCGAACAGCCGGGTGATCGCCTCGTAGCCGAGCCAGGCGGACAGCACCAGCAGCGTCACGCCGTTGGCCTGCGCGGAGAGGATCTCGGCGCGCTTGAGCCCGTACGTGTAGCCGCCGCGGGCGGGGCGGGCGGCCAGGCGCATGGCGACCAGGGCGAGGACGATCGAGGCGGCGTCGGTGAGCATGTGCGCCGCGTCGGAGATCAGGGCCAGCGACTGGGCGGCGAAGCCGACGACGACCTCGCCGGCCATGAAGACGACGATCAGGGCGAGGGCGCTGACCAGCCAGCGGCGGTCGGCGTCGGCGGAGACGCCGTGGGAGTGGCCACCGTGGCCTCCGTGCCCGTGGGAGTGCTTGTGGTCATGCGCATGATCATCGTGGGAATGCTCGTGGCCGGCCATCGAAGCCCTCTCTGGACGCGTGGGTGGAATGTGTACCCGGAAACGGGCGGAAGCGATCGCCTCCGCACTCGAAGTGAACCGCAGAATCGACAAAGATCCAAAGGTTGTACTGGTGACCGTTGTCGTTGCCGCTCACGCCCGCCACCCGGCCCCTTCGCGGGGGTGGCTTGCCATCGGCATAGTCCCAGGTCAGGGCCGTGATTCGACGCTCACCCGGACGGGTGAGGCGGGTTTGCGCGGGGGTGCGCCGGTCCACGACGATCATGGCCCGTGAAGATCGCCACCGCGGGGCCCCGTCCGCCGGATCGGCGAACCCGAGGGGATTGCGGATCAGCTGACGCACCGTCATCGCGCGGTCGGGTCCGTCCATCAGAAGCCGATCCCGGAGCCGATCCCGGAGCCGATCCCGAAGCCGATCCCGAAGCCGATCCCGAAGCCGATCAGAACAGGACCCGCGTGACGATCACCACCGCCGGCACCACCGCCGAGGACATCGCCTTCCACTACGACCTCGGCAACCAGTTCTACGCCCTCTGGCTCGACGAGACCCTCGCCTACACCGCCGCCAAGTGGGACGGCGTCCCCGCCGGGGAGCCCGACGCCACCGCCCTGCCCCGCGCCCAGCGCGCCAAGCTCGACCACCACCTCGACCTCGTCGGCGCCCGCCCCGGCGACGGCCTGCGGCTGCTCGACGTCGGCTGCGGCTGGGGCGCGATGCTGGAGCACGCGGGCCGCGACGACCGCGTCGCCCACGCCACCGGCCTCACCGTCTCGCCCGCCCAGTACGCGTTCCTCGCCGCTCGCGCCCTGCCCGGCGCCGAACCCCGCCTGGAGAGCTGGGAGGACCACCGCCCCGAGCGCCCGTACGACGCCGTCGTCGGCATGGGCTCCTTCGAGCACTTCGCCACCGCCGCCATGACCCGCGCCGAACGGCTCGGCGTCTACGCCCGCCACTTCGAGGCCTGCCACGGCTGGCTGCGCCCCGGCGGCCGGATGTCCCTGCAGACCATCGCCTACGACGGCGCGGTGGACGGCGCCGGCGCGATCGGCGAGTTCGTCGGCTCCGACGTCTTCCCCGGCGCCAGGCTGCCCCGACTCAGCGAGATCGCCGCCGCCTGCGACCCGTACTTCTCGATCGTCGCCCTCTCCGCCTCCGCCGAGGACTACGCCCGCACCCTCGCCTCCTGGTCGGCCCGGCTGCTGCGGGCCCGCGCCGAGGCCGAACGGCTCGTCGGCCCGGAGGGCTACCGGCGGTACCGGCGCTACCTGCGCGCCAGTGAGATGACCTTCCTGCGCGGCGCCGTCACCCTCTACCGGATCGGCCTGCGGCGGCGGGACGAGCCGCTGCGGCTGCCGGCCTGAGGCCGCCGTGACCATGCGTCCGAGCAGTGTGAGCGGTGCGGGCAGTACGAGGAGCGCGGGCAGTACGGGCAGTACGAGCGGTGCGGGCCCCTGGGCGGCGGTCGCGGTGGTCTGCGCCGCGCTGTTCCTGCTCGGCCTGGACTTCACCGTCCTCAACGTCGCGATCCCGGGCCTGCGCGCCGACCTCGGCCCCACCCTCGCCGGGACCCAGTGGATCGTCGACGGCTACGCCCTCGCCCTCGGCGGCTGCGTCCTCGCGGGCGGCGCGCTCGGCGACCGCTACGGGCGGCGGCGGGCCTTCCTCACCGGCCTCGCCCTGTGCGGGGCCGCCTCCGCCGCCGGGGCGCTGGCCGACGGACCGGGCGCGCTGGTCGCCGCCCGCTGCGGGATGGGCCTGGGCGCCGCGCTGTTCATGCCCGCCACGCTCTCCACCGTCGTCCACGTGCTGCGCGAGCCGGCCGCCCGGCGGCGGGCCATCGGGCTCTGGGCCGCCGTCGCCGGGGTCGGCGCGGTGTTCGGGCCGGTCGCGGGCGGGCTGCTCGTCGACCGGTACGGCTGGCGCTCGGCGTTCTGGCTGAACGTCCCGGTGATCGCGGTGATCGCCCTGGCCGCGCTGTTCCTCGTCCCCGAGTCCCGCGCCGCCGGGGCCGGACGGCTGGACGGGCCGGGCGCGCTGCTCTCCTGCGCCGGCCTGCTGGCGCTGGTCTGGGGCCTCATCGAGGCCCCGGGCCGGGGCTGGACGAGCCCCGCCGTGCTCGCCGCGTCCGCTCTCGCCGCGCTGCTGCTGACCGGCTTCGTTCGGCGCCAACTGCGCTGCGCCGCACCGATGGTGCCCGTACGGCTGCTGCGCGGCGGGCCGGTCTGGCCGGCCACGACCGTGCTCGCGCTGATGTCCTTCGCGATGTTCGGCGCGATGTTCCTGCTCACCCTCTACCTCCAGCAGGTCCGCGGCCTGAGCGCCTGGCAGGCCGGGCAGCGGATGGTGCCGCTGTCCGCCTCGCTCGCCGCCGGGGCCGTGCTCGGGCCGCTGCTGGCCCGGCGGTTCGGTGCCCGGACGCCCTGTGCGGGCGGGCCGGTGCTCATGGCCGTCGGATTCCTCCAACTCGCGGGCCTGGAGGCCGGATCGGGCGACGGGCCGGTGCTGCTCTTCGAGGCGCTGGCCGGGCTGGGCGCCGGACTGGTCGCGCCCGTGGCCACCGAGGTGGTGATGAGCGCCGTGCCGATCGGCGCCGCGGGCGTGGGCTCCGCGCTCAACGACGCCACCCGGCAGGTCGGTTCGACCCTCGGGGTGGCGGTGCTCGGCTCCGTCCTCGCCACCTCGCTGGACGGCGCGGCCCCCGCCGCCTTCGCCCCGGCGTTCCTCGACGGGCTCGCCGACGCCGCCGCAGTCGGCGCGACGGCGGCCGCCCTCGCCGCCGCGCTCGCCTGGGTCGGGCTGCCCGGCCCGGTGGTCGCCGTCCTGCACCGACTTCCCAACCCGCCCCGCTGAAAGGACAGTTCACATGGCCGGCTCCTCCTACGAGACCATCCGCTCCTGCCTCGTCGACGAGTTCGAGGTCGCCCCCGCGCTCGTCACCCCCGACGCCAGCCTCGCCTCGCTGGCCCTGGACAGCCTCGCCCTGGTCGAGCTGTCGCTGGTCGTCGAGGAGCGCCTGGGCATCACCGTCAGCGACCTCGTCCCCGACCGGACCCTCGGCGAGCTCGCCGCCCACGCGGACGCGGCCCGGGCCGACGCCGTGCGCGCGGACGCCACCCTCGCGGCGGAGGGCGCGAGTTGAGCCCCCGCGCCGTCGCCGTCACCGGCCTGGGCCTGGTCACCCCGGCCGGCTGCGGCGCCGAGGCCGTCTGGAACCGCTTCCTCGACGCCCGCCCCACCGCCCGCCGCGACCCCGAACTCGCGGGCCTCGCCGTCGACTTCTCCTGCCCGGTGGCCGACTTCGACCCGGCCGCCCTGCTCGGCGGCCGGCTGGCCCGCCGCCTCGACCGCTACAGCCAGATGGCCGTGGCGGCCGCCCGGCAGGCCGTGGCCGACGCCGGGCTCGACCCGGGGGAGTGGGACGGCACCCGCGTCGGCGTCGTGCTCGGCGTCAGCGCCAACAGCGTCCACACGTACGCCGTCGAGTACGCCCGCCTCGCCGAGGGCCGCGCCGACCGGGTCTCCCCGCTGATGCTGCCGCGCTCCATCCCCAACATGGCCGCCGGGGAGGTCAGCCTCGACCTCGGCGCCCGGGGCCCCGCCCTGGTCGTCAGCACCGCCTGCGCCTCCGGCACCAGCGCCCTCGCCCTGGCCGCCGACCTCCTCCGGGCCGGTACCTGCGACCTCGTCCTCGCCGGCGGCACCGACAGCCCGCGCACGCCGATGACCGCCGTCGCCTTCGACCGCCTCGGCGCGCTCTCCCGCCGCCGCCACGACCCCGAGGGCGCCTCCCGCCCGTTCGACGCCGACCGCGACGGCTTCGTCCTCGGAGAAGGCGCCGGCGTCCTCGTCCTCGAACGCGCCGAGCACGCCCGCGCCCGGGGCGCCCGCCCGTACGCCCACCTGGCCGGGCACGGCTCCGCCGCCGACGCCCACCACCCCACCGCCCCCGACCCCGACGGCGAGGGCCTCGCCCGGGCCGCCCGTGCCGCGCTCGCGGACGCCGGGCTGGCCCCGTACGAGATCGGGCACGTCAACGCCCACGGCACCGGCACCGCCCTCAACGACCCCGCCGAGGCGGCCGCCCTGCGCCGCGTCTTCCACCGGCCGCCGCCCGTCACCGCCAACAAGAGCGTCATCGGGCACTGCATGGGCGCGGCCGGCGCCATCGAGGCGGCGCTCACCGTGCTCACCCTGCGGCACCGGCTGATCCCGCCCACCGCCAACCTCGACCGGCTCGACGACGGGATCGGCCTCGACGTGGTCGCCAAGGCCCCCCGCCCCCTCGACGCGCCCGCCGCCCTCACCGTCTCCAGCGGCTTCGGCGGCCACAGCGCCGCCGTGGTCCTCACCGCCTAGGAGCCCGCCCGCCATGCGCCGCCTCGTCCTCCGGTTCGCCCGGCTGTACCTGCACCTGCTCGCCCACCGGCCACCCCGGGACTGGAGCGTCCCGGTCGCGGACGGCCGCTACGGACCCGAACCCCCCTCCGGCGAACGGCCGTTGACCCTCCTCATGCTCGGCGACTCGCTCGCCCAGGGCTTCGGCGCCCAGCGCCCCGGGCAGACGCTCGGCGCCCTGCTCGCGCACGGCCTCGCGGAGGGCACGCGCCGGCCCGTCGACCTGCGGGTGCACGCCCGCGCCGGCTCCACCACGGCCGCCACCGGCCGCCAACTGCACCGCGCGGTGCGGCTGCGCCCCGGGATCGCCGTGCTGATCGTCGGCGGCAACGACATCCTGCTGCCCGTGCCCGTCGGCCGCTCCGCCCGCCAACACGCCCACCTCGCAGGGGCGTTGAAGGAGGCGGGTTGGGAGCTCGTCCTCGTCCCCTGCCCCGACCCCGGCTACGCGCCGGGCCTGCGCATCCCCGTCCGTTGGATCGGCCGCCGCCGCGCCCGCCGCCTCGCCGAGCGCCACATCCGTACGGCGCACCGCCTCGGCGCCCACCTCGCCCCCACCTCGGGGCCCGAGTTCCGCGACCACGCCCCGCGCCTCCTCGGCCCGGACGGCATCCACCCCTCCCCGGCCGGCTACGCCACCCACGCCGCCCGCATGCTCCCCGTCCTGCTGGCGGCCGCCGGCCGCCTCCCGGCCCCCGCCCCGGCGGCGACCTGACGCCGGGCCCGCGCCCCGACCGGCGGCGCGGGCCCGACCCGCCTCTCCCCGTGGGGAGTCACCCCACCGACACCGCCGTCGCCGCCCGCACCAGCGCCTGCATCACCCGCAGGTCGTCCCCCTGCTCCGGGTGCCACTGCACCCCCAGCGCGAACCCCGGCCCCTCCACCGCCTCCACCGTCCCGTCCGGCGCGTGCGCCGAGACCCGCAGCCCCTCGCCCAGCCGGGCCACCGCCTGGTGGTGGTACGTCGGCACCTCCAGCTCGCTCTCCGGCAGCAGCCCCCCGAGCAGCGTCCCCGGAACCGGCCGCACCAGGTGCGTCCCGTACGCCCCCGGCCGCCCGGTGTGCACGTCCGGCACCACCACATCCGGCAGGTGCTGCACCAGCGTCCCGCCGCAGACCACGTTGAGCACCTGCATCCCCCGGCAGATCCCCAGCAGCGGCATCCCCGCCGCCAGCGCGGCCCGCAGCAGCGCGACCTCCCAGCGGTCCCGCTCCGGCGAGTCCACCTCCGCGGCCGGATGCGGCTCCTGCCCGTAATAGGCCGGGTCGATGTCCGGCCCGCCCGCGACCACCAGCGCGTCCAGCCGCGCCAGCACCTCGGGCGCCCGCTCCGGCGCGTCCGGCGGCAGCAGCACCGCGATGCCGCCCGAGTCCCGTACGTACGCGGTGTACCGCTCGGGCACCAGGGCGACCCTGCGGTCCCGCCAGCTGTTCCAACTCGCGTCCACCAGATAGGTGCTGACGCCGATCAAAGGCCTGCGATCCATGGCGCGCATTCTGCACCCGCGGCCCCCGCGCCACCGTCCGCCACGCGGCCGGGCACCCGAAAGCGCGCCACACCCGCCCGCCCTCTTCCGCCCCGAGAGCCCCAGGCCGTACGGTTCCCTGTGACCGGTTGATCTCGAAGAGTGATCGATGAGGACGGTTCCTCCATGCCCGATCCCGCCACCTCGCCCACCCCGCCCCGCGCGCCGCTGACCCTGGACGAGCTGCGCACCCTGGTGGACGCCGGCGAGGTGCACACGGTCGCGCTGGCCTTCACCGACATGCAGGGCCGCCTCCAGGGCAAGCGGTTCGCCGCCCGGTTCTTCCTGGACGAGGTCCTCGAACACGGCGCCGAGGCCTGCGACTACCTGCTCGCCGTGGACGTGGACCTCAACACCGTGGACGGCTACGCCTTCTCCTCCTGGGCCACCGGCTACGGCGACTTCGCGATGCGCCCCGACCTCGCCACCCTGCGGCTCACCCCCTGGCAGCCCGGCACCGCCCAGGTCACCGCCGACCTCGCCCGCCACGGCGGCCACCCCGTGGACGCGGCCCCGCGCCAACTGCTGCGCCGCCAGCTCGCCCGCCTCGCCGAGCACGGCCTCGCGGCCGACGTCGGCACCGAGTTGGAGTTCCTGGTCTTCCGCGACACCTACGAGTCGGCCTGGCTCGGCGGCTACCGCGGCCTCACCCCCGCGAACCTCTACAACGTCGACTACTCGATGCTCGGCACCGCCCGCGTCGAACCCCTGCTCTCCCGCATCCGCAACGACATGGCCGCCGCCGGCCTGGTCGTCGAGTCCGCCAAGGGCGAGTGCAACCTCGGCCAGCACGAGATCGCCTTCCGCTACGCCGACGCGCTCACCACCTGCGACCAGCACAGCGTCTACAAGACCGGCGCCAAGGAGATCGCCGCCCAACTCGGCTGCGCGCTCACCTTCATGGCCAAGTACGACGAGCGCGAGGGCAACAGCTGCCACATCCACCTCTCGCTGCGCGACGCCGTCGGCGCGCCCGCCTTCGCCGACCGCGACGGCCGGATGACCGACACCATGCGGCACTTCCTCGCCGGACAGCTCCTCGCCCTGCGCGAGTTCAGCCTGCTGTACGCGCCGAACATCAACTCGTACAAGCGCTACCGCCCCGGCTCCTTCGCCCCGACCGCCGTCGCCTGGGGCCGCGACAACCGCACCTGCGCCTACCGCGTCGTCGGCCACGGCCCCGGCCTGCGGATGGAGAACCGGGTGCCGGGCGGCGACGTCAACCCGTACCTGGCCGTGGCCGGGATGATCGCCGCCGGACTGCACGGGCTGCAGCGCAAGCTGGAGCTGCCCGCACCCTGCCTGGGCAACGCCTACGCGGTGGAGGAGTACGCCCGGGTGCCCGGATCGCTGCGCGAGGCCGCCGAGTTGTGGGCGGAGAGCGAGCTCGCCCGGGAGGCCTTCGGCGGCGACGTGGTCGAGCACTACCTGAACATGGCCCGGGTCGAACAGGCCGCGTACGACGGCACGGTGACCGACTGGGAGCGCTACCGATCCTTCGAACGGATGTGAGGCCCATGAATGACACCCCGACGGGCGACAGGGGCGAGGTGGTCTGCCGCCGGCTGGTCGGCCGCACCGCCGTGGTGACGGGCGCGGGCAGCGGGATCGGCCTGGCCGCCGCCCGCCGGCTCGCCTCGGAGGGCGCCAGGGTGGTCTGCGCGGACCTCGACGAGGAGAGCGGCCGGGCCGCGGCCAAGGAGGTCCGCGGGCTGTTCGTGCACACCGACGTCACCGACCCGTACATGGTCGAGGCGCTGTTCGACGAGGCCTACGAGACGTACGGCAGCGTGGACGTGGCCTTCAACAACGCGGGCATCTCCCCGCCGGAGGACGACTCGATCCTCACCACCGGCCTGGACGCCTGGCGCAAGGTGCAGGAGGTCAACCTGACCTCCGTCTACCTGTGCTGCAAGGCGGCCCTGCCGTACATGCGCCGCCACGGGCGGGGCTCGATCATCAACACCGCCAGCTTCGTCGCCCGGATGGGCGCGGCCACCTCCCAGATCTCCTACACCGCCTCCAAGGGCGGAGTGCTGGCGATGTCCCGCGAGCTGGGCGTGCAGTTCGCCCGCGAGGGCATCCGGGTCAACGCGCTCTCCCCGGGGCCGGTGGACACCCCGCTGCTGCGCGAGCTGTTCGCCGAGGACCCGGAGCGGGCGGCCCGCCGCCTGGTGCACATCCCGCTCGGCCGCTTCGCCCGCGCCGAGGAGATCGCCGCGGCGGTGGCCTTCCTGGCGAGCGACGACTCCTCGTTCATCACGGCGAGCGAGTTCCTGGTGGACGGCGGGATCTCCGGGGCGTACGTCACGCCGCTCTGACCGGCCGCACCGGGGTGGGGGCGGGGCTTCTCACTGGAATCTCATCGAAAACCGGCGGAATTCGAGGCCGCGCTGATTTCGCGCTTATCCGGCGGGCTTTAGATTCTCTCCTGTGAGTGAGCAGATTCCCGCCGGGTGGTACCCGGACCCGAAGGAGACCGGCGAGCCGAGACCGCAGCGCTGGTGGGACGGCAAGGGCTGGACGGCCTCCACCCGGCCCGCGCCGTCGGACGCCCCGACCCCGACCCCGCCGCCGGCCGCGCCGGAACCCCCGGCCGCCGAGCCGACCTCCGGGGGCGAGCCGACCGAGCCGACCGAGCCGGTCGAGGCGGGCACGGCGGAGCAGCCCCGGGTGCTGGAGGGCGAGGTCCTCGCCAGCGGCCCGACCGTGCGCTACCCGGAGCCGCCGCCGGTCGGCGCGGTCTGGGGCGCACCCGTCGAGGCGCCGCGCAAGCCCCGCCGCAAGCCCTCCAAGCTCGTGGTGGCCACGGTCGTGGCCGCCGTGCTGGGCCTGGGCGCGGGCTCGGGGATCACCTACCTGGCGATGGACGGCCGCGACCACGACCGCCCGCTGCGCTCCGCCCCGCAGGCGGCGCCCGGCGACGGCAACGGGCCCTTCGGCGGCCTGCCCGGCTTCGGCAACGGCGGCGGCTCCAACGGCGGAAACGGCGGCAGCGGCGGCAGTGGCGGCAGCGGTTCCACCGGCGGTGACGGCTCCAACGGCGGCTCCACCGGGGGCAACGGCAAGGGCGGCGGCAAGACCAAGCCCGGCGCCGGCACCGCGATCGACATCGTGAACCGGCTCTCCCTGAAGGTCCCGTCCGGCTGGACGGGTGAGATCACCCCCGACGGCTACGCCATGCTGTCCGTCGGCGAGTACGCCTGCGCGGACGACCCCACGAAGTCGTGCTCCCTCGGGGGCGTGAACACCGGCCGGATCGACGGCGGCGGCAGCGACGCCCAGGCGGCCGCCAAGGCGGACATCGAGCAGGCCGTCAAGACCTCCTACGGCGACGTCACCGGCCACCAGGAGCTCAAGAACGAGGCCGTCACCGTCAACGGCCAGAACGGCTGGCTCGTCCGCTGGAAGGTCAACGCGGCCAAGGGCAACGACGGTTACGTCCAGACCGCGGTCTTCCCGTCCAGCGACGGCAAGAGCCTGATCTCGGTGCACTTCGGCTTCGACGTCGCCGACAAGGCCCCGGACGTGGCCCTGATGGACACCATCCTCAAGGGCATCACCGACTACAAGGGCAAGCTCCCCGCGCTGCCGGCCCCGAACGGCGGCCAGAGCGGTGGCAGCGGCGGCGGCCAGAGCGGCGCGGGCGGCACCAGCACCTGAGCGAACCCGGGCCACTCACCACGACGCGGCGGCCCGCCCGGAGGAACCCCCCTCCGGGTGGGCCGCCGCGTCGTGTGTCCACGGGGCGGGTGGAACGAACCGCCCCGAGGGGCGTCACGGAGCCGGACCGGACGGGGGTGTTTCCGGTCCGGCTCCGGGTCCGGCGTCAGGCGTCGCGTCGAACAGCCTCGATGCGACGGCGCCGGAGCACCATGGCGGCCCAGCCGACGCCGATCGCGCCGGCACCGGCCAGCAGCAGCGGCCCGGTGGCCGAGGTGCCGACCGCCGCGGAGGCGGTCGGGACGATCTGGCCGGCCGGGGCGCCCGGGTCCCCGCCGTGCCCGTGGTGCGCCACCGTCGACTTGGAGGAGTCGGCGGCGATCTGCGCGTCGCTGGGCGCGGCCGGGGCGGCGAGCGCGGAGACGGCCGGGGCGGTACCGGTGCCCGGGGTGCCGCCGAAGTCGACGTCCGAGCAGCTGTAGAACGCCTCCGGGCTGTCGCTGCGCTGCCACACGGTGTAGAGGATCTGGCGGCCCGTGCGCTGCGGCAGCGTGCCGGAGTAGTTGTAGAACCCGTTGGTCGCGTTGCGGTCGACCTGCACCTGGGCGACCGGCGTCGGGTCGAGGTCCGACCACTTCAGCGGCTGGGTCGGGTTGAAGCCCGCCTTGGTGATGTAGACCGTCTGGGTGCCGACGTGCGGCGCGGTGGTGCGGAACTGGAAGGAGAACGCGCCCGGCTTGACGGCGGTGGCGGGCCAGTCGGTCCGCGGCCAGTCCAGCGCCGCGTACTTGTCGCGGTTGGCCGAGCAGAGCCGGCCGTCCGGGATCAGCGCCTGGTGGTTGCCGTTGGCGTTGGCGATGTTGACCTCGTTCCAGTCGTACAGCGGCTGGGTGCCACTGGCCGCGACGAGGTCCTTGCAGACCTGGGAGACGGGGTGCTCGGGGCCTTCCGCGTAGCAGGCGGCGACGCGGCTGACGGGGTTGGTCATGGTGCCGTGCGCGCTGGCGGTCCCGGCGGTGGTCAGCGCCACCGCGAGGGACGCGGCGCCGATCACGCCGACGGACAGGGCGTTTCGCTTGATGGACATGGGGTGGGGACTCCTCGACCGTCGTTCCGGGCGGGTGTGGGGGAGAGCGGGCACGCCTGCCCGTTCGGGAGCCGCAGGCCCGGAGCGCGGCCCCCGGCCGAAGCGTAGGATTGGTCTGGACCAGAAGGCAATAGGCCTGACATTGACCGATGTTGACGGACCGTGCGCCCGTGAGCAGCGCAAAGGCCCGATGGGGCACCTGGGTTAGGTGTTCCATCGGGCCCGCTTAAGGCTGCCGAAAGGGTGGTGCGCCCGCGTGCGCGCCTACAGGAACGTCCGGCCCTCGCCCCGGTACGTCGGGACGGTCCGGACGACCTCCTCGCCCTCGATCAGGTGCAACTCCCCGAAGCGCTCGCACAGTTCGCCCGCCTTGGCGTGCCGGAACCACACCCGGTCGCCGATCAGCAGGTCGTCCGCCGCCGAGCCCAGCAGCGGCGTCTGCACCTCGCCCGCGCCCTCCATCGGGTCGTAGCGCAGGCCGGCCGGCAGGTACGGCACGGGGGAGCGGTCCGGCCCGGCCGCGCCCGAGGCGGGGTAGCCGCCGCCGAGCACCGTCACCACGCCCACGCCGGGCCGGCGCACCACGGGCTGGCCGAACAGCGCGGCCGGACGGCCCCGGAACGAGCGGTAGTTGTCGAAGAGCCGCGGCACGTACAGCCCGGAGCCGGCGGCCACCTCGGTGACGGCCCGCTCGGCGGCCGTGGACTCCACGCTGCCGGTGCCGCCGCCGTTGACGAACTCCAGCTCGGCCACCCGCCGCAGCCGCCGCACCGTCTCCGCCCGGCGCGCGGCCAGTTCGGCCCGCGCCCTGTCCTGCATCAGCCGGATCAGCCGTGAGTACACCGGCCGTCCCGGCACGCTGTCGCCGACCCCGGCCACGTGCCCCTCGTACGCCATCAGCCCCACCACCCGGAAGCCCGGTCGGCGCTGGACGAGCGCGGCGAACGCCTCCAGCTCCTCCGGGTCGCGCAGCGGCGATCGCCGGGCGCCCACCCGGACCCGGCCGCCCAGCAGGTGCAGCGCGGTGTCCAGCTCCAGGCAGACGCGCACCTCGGCGTCCCCGGCCCGGGCCCCGTCGATCAGGTCCAGCTGGGCGGGGTCGTCCAGGACGACGGTGATCTCACGTGCCAGCTCCTCGGAGGCCGTCAGCTCGGCGAACCCGGAGCGGTCGGCGGAGGGGTAGGCGAGCAGCACGTCGCGCAGGCCCGTCCGGACCAGCCAGATCGACTCGTCCAGGGTGAAGCTCATCACCCCGGCGAAGCCCTCCACCGCCAGCGCCCGCTCCAGCAGCTCCCGGCAGCGCAGCGACTTGCTGGCCACCCGGATCGGCTTCCCGCCCGCCCGGCGCACCAGGTCGGCGGCGTTGGCGTCGAACGCCGCGAGGTCGACGACGGCCACCGGGCCGTCCAGGTGGGCGGTGGCCCGGTCGTACCGGAGGCGATCGGAGACCGGGGCGGGTGCGTCGAGCAGGGCCATGCGCGCAGGCTGCCACACCGCGCTACCAACCGGTAGGGGTCGCGTGCGGAGAAATGTCCCGAAGAGCGCGCGCTGTCATAGGGTCGCCGGGTGGACCGCAAAGACTTCTCCAACCCGGCGTTCGCCGGCAAGAGCATCCCGAACCCCGGCTTCTCCGAGGACGACGGCGGCGCCGACCCCGCCCTGGCCGCCGCCCTCGCCCGCTGGTCGCAGGACGGCTCCGCCGAGCCCGAGGTGCTGGCCGCGCTGACCCCGACCCGGCTGATGGTGCCGATCGTCGCGATCCTCGGCGAGGTCGAGGTCGACGACCACGGGCACAAGCACGACAAGAGCAGCGACATGGCCGTCCCCGTACTGGAGGCCCCGGACGGGCGCCGCGCCCTGCCCGCCTTCACCTCGCTGGAGTCGCTCGCCCGCTGGCGCGCCGACGCCCGCCCGGCGCCGACGGCGGCCCCCCAGGCCGCGATGGTCGCCTTCTCCGAGCGCGCGGACACCCTGCTGATCGACCCGGCCGGCCCCGTCCCGTACGCCCTCGGCGGCGCCCGGCTGCGCGCCCTCGCCGAGAACCGCCGCTACCTGCCGCCGGCGGCCGACCCGGAGGTCCGCGAGGCCGTACGGGCGCTGCTGGCCGCCGAGCCGCAGGTGCTCACCGCGCTGCTCGCGCCCTCGGAGGACTCGGACGGGGTGCTCGCCCTGGTCTTCGACCCGGCGCTGGACCGCGACGGCCTCCAGGAGGCGGCGCAGCGCGTCGTACGGGCGGTGGCGGCGGACCCGCTGCTGCGGGTGCGGCTGGACCGGGGGCTGGACCTCGCGGTGCTGCCGGCCGACGCGGCGCTGCCGGGGGAGCCGCTCTACCGGCGGTAGACGGGGAGCAGACCACCGCCTCACGTGAGTCGGTGATCAGCTCCCCGGATGTCAGGAGTAGACCGGCCCCGTGAACTTCTCGCCCGGCCCCGCGCCCGGTGCGTCCGGCAGCAGCGAGGCCTCGCGGAAGGCCAGCTGCAGCGAGCGCAGCCCGTCGCGCAGCGGCGCGGCGTGGAAGTTGCTGATCTCCGGGGCGCCGGCGGTCACCAGCCCGGCCAGGGCGGTGATGAGCTTGCGGGCCTCGTCCAGGTCCTTGTCCTTCTCGCCGCCCTCGGCGAGGCCGCACTTGACGGCGGCGGCGCTCATCAGGTGCACCGCGACGGTGGTGATCACCTCGACGGCCGGGACCTCGGCGATGTCCCGGGTGAGGTCGTCGAAGCCGATCGCGTCGTCGTCCGCGCCGGGGTTCTGGGTGGGCTCGCTGCTCAAGGGGGGCTCGTTCCGTCGTGCCGTGATGGGTACAAGGGGGAGCGTACAAGGGGCCCCGGGCAGGGGCGGAATGGCGTTCGACCGCACGGAGCTGTATGATTCGAGACTGACCGGCCGGGAGTTCGCGAGAACACTCGGCCAGCAAGTGGAGGCTCCACCGAGGAGGCCCGAGAGGGCAACCGCGAAAGTCTCCCACCTTGTCGGCCTCCAGGTCGACGGGTCCCGGTCCGCGACGGGCGCCGAGGCGCCGGGTCGCCCGCAGCGCCCCTCACCGGGTGCCGCCCCCGGATTGTGTGGAGCCCCGCTTGTACCGAGCGGGGCTTTTTTCGTGTCGCGGTGCACACGGTGCCGAGAGGTGCCGGGCAGCGCAGCACGAATGAAGCCCCGCCCAGTGGTCGAGTCCACTACGTGCGACCGCCGTCCGACGGCCGCAGCGCAGAAGGTGCAACCGAGGAGGCCCCATCAGCACCGAGCCCCGCATCAACGACCGGATTCGCGTCCCGGAGGTGCGACTCGTCGGTCCCAGCGGCGAGCAGGTCGGCATCGTGCCGCTTGCCAAGGCGCTGGAGCTTGCGCAGGAGTACGACCTCGACCTGGTCGAGGTCGCGGCGACCGCCCGGCCGCCGGTGTGCAAGCTCATGGACTACGGCAAGTTCAAGTACGAGTCGGCCATGAAGGCCCGTGAGGCGCGCAAGAACCAGGCGCACACGGTCATCAAGGAGATGAAGCTCCGGCCGAAGATCGACCCGCACGACTATGACACCAAGAAGGGTCACGTCGTTCGGTTCCTCAAGCAGGGCGACAAGGTCAAGATCACGATCATGTTCCGTGGTCGTGAGCAGTCCCGCCCCGAGCTGGGCTTCCGCCTGCTTCACCGCCTCGCCGAGGACGTCCAGGACCTGGGCTTCATCGAGTCGTCGCCGAAGCAGGACGGCCGGAACATGATCATGGTTCTCGGCCCGCACAAGAAGAAGACCGAGGCGATGGCCGAGGCCCGCGCCCTCGCCGACGCTCGCAAGGCCGAGCGCCTGGGCCGCACCGCCGGCCCCGAGGACGACGCCGCCGAGCTCGATGCCGAGGAGCTCGACGCCGAGCTCGGCGCCGAGGAGCTCGACGCCGACACCGTCGACGCAGTCGAGACCGAGGCGCTGGACGCCCCGGCCGAGGACGAGGCCCCCGAGGTCGAGGCCCCGGTCGAGCAGCCGGCCGCCCCCCAGGGCGCCTGAGCCGCGAGGCTCGGACCCAGGGGTCGGCCTCAAGGGTGACGGGGCGTCCCGCCCGGTCACCACAGATCCATCCAGTTCACGCCCGCGCGGCGCAGGTCGCGCGGGCGGGGACGGGACCGACGAGGAGATACGGCGAAATGCCGAAGCAGAAGACGCACAGCGGCGCCAGCAAGCGCTTCAAGATCACCGGCTCCGGCAAGGTGCTGCGCGAGCGCGCCGGCCGCCGCCACCTCCTGGAGCACAAGCCCTCCACGCTGACCCGCAAGCTGGCCGGGACGATCGAGCTGGCCCCCGGCGACGCCAAGAAGATCAAGAAGCTTCTCGGCAAGTGATCGCCCTCCCGCCCGGTGAGAGCCGTGCGGGGCAGCTGATCCTTCCCGACCCATTCGAATGACGGACCGCGTGAAGTAGTCCGTGGTCCAACCCAAGGAGTAATCAAGTGGCACGCGTCAAGCGGGCAGTCAACGCCCACAAGAAGCGCCGGGTCATCCTGGAGCGCGCCAGCGGCTACCGTGGCCAGCGTTCGCGCCTGTACCGCAAGGCCAAGGAGCAGGTCACCCACTCGCTGGTCTACAACTTCAACGACCGCAAGAAGCGCAAGGGCGACTTCCGTCAGCTGTGGATCCAGCGCATCAACGCTGCGGCCCGTGCCAACGGCATCACCTACAACCGCTTCGTGCAGGGCCTGAAGGCCGCCAGCGTCGAGATCGACCGCAAGATGCTGGCCGACCTGGCCGTCAACGACCCGGGTGCGTTCGCCGCCCTGGTCGAGGTCGCCCAGAAGGCGCTGCCGGCCGACGTGAACGCCCCGAAGGCCGCCGCCGACGCCGCCTGATCTTCCGAGATCGGTTGAGCTTCCGACCGGACCCGCAGGCTCGCCTGCGGGTCCGGTTCTGCTTTCGCCCCCCTGCTTTCGTCCTCCTGCTTTCGTCCCCCAGGTCCTAGAGAACGAGACCATGCCGAGCACCGACACCCCCCTGCTCACGTCCCTGCGCTCGCCACGCGTCGTCGCGGCCCGCCGGCTCGCCAAGCGGAACCAGCGCACCAAGGAGCGCCGCTTCCTGGCCGAGGGCCCGCAGGCCGTCCGGGAGGCCGTCGCCTTCGGCAGGCTGCCTGGCACGGAGGACCACGCCGTGGTCGAGGTCTACGTCACCCAGGAGGCCGCCGAGCGGCACGCCGGCATCGTCGAGGCGGCCCTGGAGGAGGGGCTGCCGGTGCTGACCGCCACCGAGGAGGTCGTCGCCGACATCTGCGACACCGTGACCCCCCAGGGCATCGTGGCGCTCTGCCGCTTCATCGACACGCCCTTCGACGAGGTGATCGAGGCCCGCCCGCAGCTGGTCGCCGTGCTGGCGCACGTGCGCGACCCCGGGAACGCGGGCACCGTCCTGCGGACGGCCGACGCGGCCGGCGCGGACGCCGTCGTGCTCACCGACGCCTCGGTGGACCTCTACAACCCCAAGGCCGTCCGGGCCTCCGTGGGCAGCCTGTTCCACCTGCCGGTGGCCGTCGGCGTGCCGGTGGAGGAGGCGATCGGACGCCTGCGCGAGGCGGGCGTACGGGTGCTCGCAGCGGACGGCGCGGGGGAGCGCGATCTGGATCAGGAGCTCGACGAGGGCACCCTGGGTGCGCCGGGCGCGTGGGTGTTCGGGAACGAGGCGTGGGGGCTCCCGGAAGAGACTCGCGCGCTGACCGACGAGGTGGTGCGGGTGCCCATCCACGGCCACGCCGAGAGCCTCAACCTGGCCACCGCGGCGGCCGTCTGCCTGTACGCCTCGGCCCGGGCGCAGCGTTCGCCGGGCGGCTGCCGGGCCGACGCCTGACCCCCGGGGGCGGCGCGCGGGACGCCGCACCCGGCGCGAACCGCGCGGCACGCCCCGCGACGCGCCGGGATCACCCCACCGCAGGCCCTACACCCGGGGCCTGCGAGGCGCTAGGGTCTGGCTCTGTGGGGGCAACGGCACAGTGGGTAATCGGGGAGGACACCCATGGTCGGCAGCGGGCCTGAGCTGGACCCGGACGACCTGCCCGACGGCCTGGTGGTCGCGGACGCGCTGGGCCGGGTGGTCCGCTTCAACAGGGCCGCGGCCGCGCTGACCGGCGTGCCTCCGCAGGCCGCGCTGGGCGGGCTCCTGGAGGACGTCCTCCCGCTGGAGGACCTCGACGGGCGCCGCTGGTGGCAGCTGACCGACCCGTACGGCGGGCTGGCGATCCGCACCCGGCAGCCGGAGCGCAACCTGCTGCTCCCGGGCGGCCGCGAGGTGCTGGTCTCCGCCCGGTACGTCCGGGGCGAGCCCGGCGGGCCGCTGGAGCGGCTGGTGATCGCCCTGCGCGGCACCGAGGAGCGCCGGCGCACCGAGCGCAGCCACGCCGAGCTGATCGCCACCGTCGCGCACGAGCTGCGCTCCCCGCTCACCAGCGTCAAGGGCTTCACGGCGACGCTGCTGGCCAAGTGGGAGCGGTTCACGGACGGGCAGAAGCGGCTGATGCTGGAGACGGTCGACGCGGACGCGGACCGGGTCACCCGGCTGATCGCGGAGCTGCTGGACATCTCCCGGATCGACGCGGGCCGGCTGGAGCTGCGCAAGCAGGTCGTGGACGTGGCGGCGGCGGTGCACCGGCACGTGGAGCGGACGGTGGCCACCGGCATCGGTGAGGAACGCTTCGACGTCCGCATCACCGAGCCGCTGACCGTGCTCTGGGCGGACCCGGACAAGCTGGACCAGGTCCTCGCCAACCTGCTGGAGAACGCGGTGCGCCACGGCGAGGGAACCGTCACCATCGAGGTGGCCCCGGCCAAGGAGGTCGTCGAGGCCCCCGCCTGGGAGCGCTCCGGCACCCCTCCCCGCATCGTGGAGGGCACAGCGGTCACGGTGAGCGACGAGGGCAGCGGAATCCCCGAGGAGTCCATGCCGCGCGTCTTCACCCGCTTCTGGCGCGGCTCCAAGCGCGGCGGCACGGGCCTGGGCCTCTACATCGTCAAGGGCATCGTGGAGGCCCACGGCGGTTCGATCCGGGTCGACCGCGCCCCCGGCGGCGGGGCCCGGTTCCGGTTCATCCTGCCCGCGGGCGTACCGGACTTCATGCTCTGAAGGAGCACGAACGACGAACACGGCATGCTGTGACGAGCCCGGGCGGGGACCGTGGCGGCACAGCGCCGCCGAGCGGCGCTACACGCTGCGACTACACTCGACCCTTGGCGTTGGCCCATAGACCTGAGCACGGACGAGCAGGAGCACGGGAAGATAGAGATGTCGGCACCCAACAAGTCGTACGACCCCGTCGAGGTCGAGGCCCTCAAGCCCGAGGTGGTGGAGCAGGCGCGTGACGGGGCGATCGCCGCCTTCGCCGCCGCCGCCAGCCTGGACGAGCTGAAGCAGGCCAAGGTCGCCCACACCGGCGACCGTTCCGCGCTCTCCCTCGCCAACCGCGAGATCGGCGCCCTGCCCCCGCACGCCAAGGCCGCCGCGGGCAAGCTCATCGGCCAGGCGCGCGGCGCCGTCAACCAGGCGCTGGCCAAGCGCCAGGCCGAACTGGAGGCGGAGCGCGACGCCCGCGTGCTGGTCGAGGAGGCGGTGGACGTCACGCTGCCGTACGACCGCGCCCCGCGCGGCGCCCGGCACCCGCTGACCACCCTGGCCGAGCGCATCGAGGACACCTTCGTCGCCATGGGCTACCAGGTCGCCGAGGGCCCCGAGGTCGAGGCGGAGTGGCTCAACTTCGACGCCCTCAACCTGGGCCCGGACCACCCGGCCCGCTCGATGCAGGACACCTTCTTCGTCCGGGCCCCGGACGGCTCCGCCGACTCCGGCGTGGTGCTGCGCACCCAGACCTCCCCGGTCCAGGCCCGCACCATGCTCGACCGCGAGCCCCCCGTCTACGTGGTCTGCCCGGGCCGGGTGTACCGCACGGACGAGCTGGACGCGACCCACACCCCGGTGTTCCGCCAGGTCGAGGGCCTCGCCGTCGACGAGGGCATCACCTTCGCCGACCTCAAGGGCACCATCGAGGTGCTGGTCGAGAAGCTGATCGGCACCGGCCTCGAACTGCGCTGGCGCCCCTCGTACTTCCCGTTCACCGAGCCGAGCGCCGAGATCGACCTGCAGTGCTTCGTGTGCCACGGCGAGAGCGTCGGCAACCCGGACCGCCCGTGCCGCACCTGCTCCTCCGAGGGCTGGATCGAGCTCGGCGGCTGCGGCGTGGTCAACCCGCGCGTGCTGGTGGCCTGCGGCGTCGACCCGAACCGCTACAGCGGGTTCGCCTTCGGTCTGGGCCTGGAGCGGATCCTGATGAACCGTCACAACGTCGCCGACATGCGCGACATGGTCGAGGGCGACGTGCGCTTCACGCTCCCCTTCGGGATGGAGATCTGATGCGCGTCCCGCTTTCCTGGCTGCGCGAGTACGTCGACCTCCCGGCCGGTGAGACCGGCCGCGACGTCGCCGAGCGCCTCGTGCGGGCCGGCCTGGAGGTCGAGACCGTCGAGACCCTCGGCGGGGACCTCAAGGGCCCGCTGGTGGTCGGCGAGGTGCTCTCCATCGAGGAGCTGTCCGGCTTCAAGAAGCCGATCCGGCACTGCTTCGTCAACGTCGGCGACGCCAACGGCACCGGCGCGCCGCAGGAGATCGTCTGCGGCGCGCGGAACTTCGCCGTCGGCGACAAGGTCGTCGTCGTGCTCCCGGGCGCCGTGCTGCCCGGCCCGTTCCCGATCGCGGCCCGCCAGACGTACGGCCACACCTCGGCCGGCATGATCTGCTCCGCCCGCGAGCTGGGCATGGGCGACGACCACGACGGCATCATCGTGCTGCCGCCGGAGTTCGAGCCCGGCACCGACGCCATCGAGCTGCTGCAGCTGGTCGACGACGTGCTGGACATCGCCGTCACCCCCGACCGCGGCTACTGCCTGTCCATGCGCGGCGTGGCCCGCGAGGCCGCCGCCGCGTACGGGCTGCCGCTGGCGGACCCGGCGCTGCTGGACGTGCCCCCGGCGAACTCCTTCGGCTACCTGGTCAAGGTCAACGACCCGGTCGGCTGCGACCGCTTCGTGGCCCGTACGGTCGTCGGCGTCGACCCGACCGCCAAGTCCCCGATCTGGCTGCAGCGCCGGCTCCAGAAGGCGGGCATCCGCCCGATCTCGCTGACCGTCGACATCACCAACTACGTGATGCTCGAGGTCGGCCAGCCGCTGCACGCCTACGACAAGCAGCGCGTGGACGGCCCGCTGGTCGTGCGCCGGGCGGAGCAGGGCGAGACCCTGACCACCCTGGACGGCGTCAAGCGCGAGCTGTCCGCCGAGGACCTGCTGATCTGCGACAACAGTGGCCCGATCGGCCTGGCCGGCGTCATGGGCGGCGCCTCCACCGAGATCCTCGACCCGGCCGCCGGGCCGGGCACCACCGAGGTGATCATCGAGGCCGCGCACTTCGACGCCGTCGCCGTCGCGCGCAGCGCCAAGCGCCACAAGCTGCCCTCCGAGGCGTCCAAGCGCTTCGAGCGCGGCGTCGACCCGGAGGCCGCCCGCGCCGCCGCGCAGCGCGCCGTCGACCTGCTGGTGCTGATCGCCGGAGGCTCCGCCGAGGCCGGGGTCACCGACATCGCGGCCCCGCACCCGGTGCGCACCATCACCATCTCCGCCGACCTGCCCGACCGGGTCGCCGGCACCGGGTACGGCCGCGAGACCGTCACCCGACGGCTGCAGGAGATCGGCTGCTCCGTCGCGGGCGCCGACATCCTGGAGGTCACCCCGCCGACCTGGCGCCCCGACCTCACCGACCCGTTCGACCTCGCGGAGGAGGTCATCCGGCTGGAGGGCTACGACAACGTCCCCGCCCGGATGCCCAACGTGCCGCCGGGCAAGGGCCTGACCGAGGCCCAGCGCGTCCACCGTCGCGTCGGCGTGGCGCTGGCCGGCGCCGGCTACGTCGAGGTCAACAACTACCCGTTCCTCGGCGAGGCCGCCTTCGAGGCGCTCGGCCTGGAGGCGCAGGACCGCCGCCGCCGTACGGTCACGCTGGTCAACCCGCTCAACGACGAGGAGCCGGCGCTGCGCACCACGCTGCTGCCGGGCCTGCTCGGCGCGCTGCGCCGCAACGTCGGCCGGGGCAACACCGACCTCGCGATCTACGAGACCGGCACCGTCTTCCTGCCCAAGGACGAGCTGAGCGTGGCTCCGCGCCCCGGCGTCGACCGCCGGCCGAGCGCCGAGGAGCTGGCCGCGCTGGACGCCGCGCTGCCGGACCAGCCGCGCCGCGTGGCCGTCGCCCTCGCGGGCGAGCGGTTGCCGTCGGGCTGGTGGGGCAAGGGCGACCAGGCCTCCTGGGCGGACGCGGTCGAGGCCGCCCGCACGGTGGCCCGCGCCGCGGGCGTCGAGCTGACCGTGCGCCAGGGCCGGCTGGCGCCGTGGCACCCGGGCCGCTGCGCCGAGCTGGTGGTCACGGGCACCGACCGCGTGGTCGGCCACGCGGGCGAGCTGCACCCGCGCGTGGTCAAGGCGCTCGGGCTGCCGGCCCGTACCGCCGCGATGGAGATCGACGTCGACCTGCTGACGGCCGACGGCTCCGAGAAGGTCTCCGGCCCGGCCGTCTCCGGCTTCCCGGTGGCCACCCAGGACGTCGCGCTGATCGTCGACACCGCCGTCCCGGCCGCCGAGGTCGAGGCCGCGCTGCGCTCCGGCGCGGGCGAACTGCTGGAGGCCATCCGGCTGTTCGACGTGTTCACCGGCGAGCAGGTGGGCGAGGGCAAGAAGTCGCTGGCGTACGCGCTGCGCTTCCGCGCCGCCGACCGCACGCTGACCGCCGACGAGGCCACCGCCGCCCGCGAGGCGGCCGTCGCCGAGGCCGTGGCCCGTACGGGCGCGGCGCTGCGCGGCGCCTGAGCCCCGTAGGGCCTTGAAGGGCCCCGCCCGGACCATCGAGGTCCGGGCGGGGCCCTTTGCGTCTCCCCGACCGGCTGGATGCTCCTCCCGGCCCGGAGCCTCACCGCCGCGACCTGTGACCCGTTAATCGGGTGACGCCCGAACAGCCGTGCTGCTAGCGTCCGTCGCGTGGCAAAGCTGAATCAGATCATCGCGGTGGAGAAGGGCGTCAAGTCCAAGTCCTTCCAGGAACTCACCCAGTCCCACCAGGACTTGCAGAAGCCCGCCCTGCTGGCCGGCATCGCCCGGACGTACCGGCCCAAGGACGAGGAGGGCGAGCAGCTGCCGCCCGAGTCGACCAGGGTCCAGGTCAAGTCCGAGGACGTGCTGCGCACCACCGCGGCGACCCTGACCAGGCTGTTCGACGTCACCGCGACCAAGGACTGGGCGAACACCGCCGCCCGGGCCGACGTCGTGGTCGACGGGCGCACCCTCGTCGCGGACGTCCCGGTGTCCTACCTGCTCTTCCTGGAGAAGCAGTTGACGGACCTTCGGACGTTCGTCCGCAAGCTGCCCGTCCTGGACGCGGCCGAGTCCTGGAGCCACGACGTCTCCACGGACTCCTGGAAGACCGAGGCGGTGCGCACCATCCGCACCAAGAAGGTCCCGCGCAACCACGTCAAGGCCGAGGCCACGGAGAAGCACCCGGCGCAGGTCGAGGTGTACTACGAGGACATCGCCGTCGGCTACTGGACGACCGTCAAGTTCTCCGGCGCCCTCCCGGCGCGGCGGGTGAACGAGCTGCTGGAGCGGGTGGAGAAGCTCCAGCAGGCCGTCCAGTACGCCCGCGAGGAGGCCAACGGCGCCGAGGTCGACGACCGCAGGGTCGGCGACGCGGTGTTCGGCTACCTGTTCGGGTAGCCCCACGATCCCCCCGTTTGAGCGCGGGGGTGGCGCGAAGAGCGCAAGCTGACACTGAAGTTGAAGCTGATATCAGGGAACACGGTGGAGGTTCGATTCCTCCCCCCGGCACCAACTCCCGCCGGGGTGGCCCAAATGGCAGAGGCGCCCCTGTGAACCTCAGACTCTCGCTCTAGTCTCAGCATTCGCCGCCGAGTGCCGGATCGACCGGATGTGAGCTGAAAGCGTCGGATGTGGGTTCGACTCCCGCCTGCGCCTCTTACGTGGCGCGGTAGCTTCAATGGCAAAGCGCGACGCTGTGAACCTGACCCGCATCCTTAAACGTGCCGGTGCAGAGCAATTGGGTGGCACCTCAGGGGCCCGGGTAGCTGGATACCGCTCCCGGGCCCCGTCACGTTTCCCGTGCCCGCTGTCAGGCGGTGGCGGTGTAGTCGTAGAAGCCGCGGCCGGACTTGCGGCCCAGCAGGCCCGCGTCGACCATCCGGGACAGCAGCGGGGGAGCGGCGTACAGCGGCTCCTTGTACTCGTCGTACATCGACTCGGCGATGGAGACGATGGTGTCCAGGCCGATCAGGTCGCACAGGCGCAGCGGGCCCATCGGGTGGGCGCAGCCGGCCTCCATGCCCTTGTCGATGTCGGAGGCGGTGGCCACGCCCGACTCGAACATCCGGACCGCGGAGAGCAGGTACGGGACCAGCAGGGCGTTGACGACGAAGCCGGCGCGGTCGCGGGCGCGGATCGGCTCCTTGGCGAGGACCTGGGTCGCGAAGGCCTCGACGCGCTCGGTGGTGGCGGCGGAGGTGGTGAGGGTCGGGATGACCTCGACCAGCTTCTGCACCGGAGCCGGGTTGAAGAAGTGCAGGCCGATGACCTGCTCTGGGCGGGAGGTGGCGGCGGCCAGCTTCACGATCGGGATGGAGGAGGTGTTGGAGGCCAGGATCGCGTCGCGGCGCTCGACGACCTTGTCCAGGGTCTCGAAGATCTTGACCTTGACGTCCTCGCGCTCGGCGACGGCCTCCACGACCAGGTCGCGGTCGGCGAAGTCGGCGAGGTCGACGGTGAAGGACAGCCGGGAGATCGCCTCGTCCCGCGCCTCCTGGCTCAGCTTGCCGCGCTTGACCGCCGTGTCGAGGGAGTTGGTCAGCCGGGTGCGGCCGAACTCCAGGGCCTCGCCGCTGGCCTCCGAGACCAGGACGTCCAGCCCGGCCCGGGCGAACACCTCGGCGATGCCCGACCCCATCAGGCCGCAGCCGATCACTCCGACGCGCGCGATGTCACTCACTCAGTTGCCCTTCGGTGGAGCTGGGGGTCGCCCAGCGTCTGGGTGGCCCGGCGAGCCGCCGGTCAAGGGGCCGGTGTGCCGGATTGGGTGCACCGGGCACCGCCCCGACGACGTTACTACTCCCTACCGGCCAGTAGGTCACCCCCTCCCCGCCATGGTGCCACCCTCCTCTAGTGCGCCCGTAGTCCCCAGGAAGTCCCCCGAAGGAGTGAGGCGGACGGCCCGGCGCGTGTGACCGGGGCCCGTACCGCCGCCCGGCCGACAGAATGCCGCAGACGGGGGCCGGGGACGGGAAGGGAGCACGGGGTGCCGACGGGATCGCTGCAGGGGCAGGTGGCCCTGGTCACCGGCGCGGGCCGGGGAATCGGCCGGGAGATCGCCATCGGGCTGGCCGCCGAGGGCATGGCGGTCGGCCTGGTCGGCCGTACCCACGAGACGCTGACGGACACGCTCAAGGAGTGCGTCAAGCGCGGCGCCCGGGGCGTGGCGGTGACGGCCGACGTCACCCGGCCCGGCTCGGTGCGCGAGGCCGTCCGGGTCGTCGAGCGGGACCTCGGGCCGGTCGACCTGCTGGTCAACAACGCCGGGATGGTGGACAAGGCCGAGGTGCCGATCTGGGAGACGGACGCCAACCAGTGGTGGCAGGTGATCGAGACCAACCTGCGCGGCCCGTACAACCTGCTTCGCTGCGTCCTGCCCGGCATGGTGCAGCGGCGCGGCGGCCGGGTGGTCAACCTCAACTCCGGCTTCGCGCTGCGACCGGACGGTGAGTACACCGCGTACGCGACGTCCAAGGGCGCGCTGCTGCAGCTGTCCGACAACATGGCGGACTCGCTGGCCCGGCACGGCGTGGTCGTGCTCGACATCAGCCCGGGCGCGGTGGCCACCGACATGACCGCCGGGATGCCGATGTTCCGGGG
Organism: Kitasatospora sp. NPDC101183; assembly: GCF_044767945.1. NCBI lineage: Bacteria > Bacillati > Actinomycetota > Actinomycetes > Kitasatosporales > Streptomycetaceae > Kitasatospora > Kitasatospora sp. NPDC101183. Next base: position 93,752 of record NZ_JBIWOW010000014.1, read on the forward strand.
GATGAAGACCTGGGGTTCCATCCCGTACATGGTCGCCGTCACCGTGGACGCCGCCCGGGGCCGCTTCGACGGCCTGCACGGGCGGTTCATCCACGCCGGGAGGGACGACCTGGAGGAGCTGGTCAACCGGGCGGAGGAGATCCGGGCCACCGACGCCCGGACGCTGCGGCTGCGGCCGTACAAGGACGACGATCCGATGGTCTGATCGCCCGGCTGTGCGGGGCGCATCACGCGGTGGCCCTCACGCGCACAGCTGGCTGGCGGTCACCGGCTTGAGCCCCGTCTTGGCGAGCCCGTCCAGGATTCCCGGCAGCGCGTCGATCGTGCACTGGTGCCCCATGTGCAGGGCCACCACCGAGCCGCCGCGCACCGAGGCCAGCACCCGGCGCTGCAGTTCGGCGGCGCTCGGGTCGTTGTAGTCGCGCGGGTCGACGTCGAAGGACAGCACGTGCTCGTAGCCGACGGCCTTGGCCTGGTCGCGCACCGTCGGCGTGGCGTACTGCGCGGCGGAGGGCCGGAACCAGCGCCCGATCGAGCCGGTCAGGCGCATCAGCCGGTCCGCGCACTGGGCGATCTCGGCGCGGGCCTGGTCCGGGGTCATCGCCGAGATGTTGAGGTGGTTCTGGGTGTGGTTGCCCAGCTCGTGGCCGCCATCCAGGATGCGCCGGGCCATCTGCGGCTGCTGGTCGAGCCAGCTGCCGACCACCATGACGGTCAGGTGGACGCCGCGCTGCTCGGCGGCGGCCAGCAGGGCGGTGGCCAGCTTCGGGTCCCCGCTGCCGTGGAAGGTGAGCGCCACGTTCTTGCCGGTGCGCGGCCCCGAGACCACCTCCACCGGGGTGCCGGGCGCCAGCGGCGGCAGCACGGGCGGGGTCGGCCGGGCGGCGGCGGCCGCAGCGGCGGGCGTCTCCCCGGCGGCCTCCGGCGAGGCGGCGGGCGGCGCGCTCGGGGCGGCCGAGGCAGGGCCCTCGCCGCCGTTCCAGGCCGGGTCGGTGGTGTGTGTCGGGTCGGCGCCGCCGGGGTGCGCGGCGAGCGCCTCGTGCTCGGCCCGGCGGTGCCCGCCGCTCCCGCAGGCGGCGAGGAGGCCTCCGGCGGCGGTGAGGGCGGCGACCCGGGCGGCGGTGCGCAGTACGGTGCGGCGGTCGGTGCTCATCGGCAGCCAGCATAGAGACGGTGGGCGGGCGGAGCGATCCGGGCAGGGGGCGCGCGGAATTGTCCGCACCCATTTTGACGTGCACACACTCCTATTTCCGGGCCTTGCGTAAATGTGAACTCCCGCTGTTTCCACGGCAACTCCACGGATACGATCGCGGCGCACCGCGCGTAGAGCGACGGTGCGGCCGGACGGCGTCGAACACGGGGGTGGAACGGGATGTACGAGGACACCGCGGCCGTCGATCAGGCGACCGACTGGGAGTGGGCGAGGGTCGACGACTGGCAGCCGCCCACCGAACTCGACACCGGCACCCCGCACACCGCGCGCATGTACGACTACTACCTGGGCGGCAAGGACAACTTCGAGGCCGACCGCCGCGCCGCCCAGGCGGCCATCGCCGCCTACCCGGCCCTGCCGCTGCTGGCCCGCACCAACCGCCAGTTCCTCGGCCGCGCCGTGGAGTTCGTCGCCGGGCGCGGCGTGCGCCAGTTCATCGACATCGGCACCGGGATACCGGCGGTCGGCTCCACCAGCGAGGTCGCCCGGCGCGTCGCCCCGGACGCCCACGTCGTGTACGTGGACAACGACCCGATCGTCGCCACCCATGCCCGCGCCCGGGTCGCCGCCCACCCCGCCGGCCGCACCGCCGTCGTCGAGGCGGACCTGCGCGAGCCGGAGTCGATCCTCGACCACCCGCTCCTGCGCGACGCGATCGACCTCTCCCGGCCCGTCGGCCTGATGCTCCTCTCCGTCCTGCACTTCATCCGCGACGAGGAGGGCGCGCAGGCCGTCGTCCGCACCCTGCGCGACGCGCTCGCCCCCGGCAGCGCCCTGATCCTCTCCCACGGCAGCCCCGACTTCGCCTCCCGCGAGAGCAGCGCCGAGGGCGTGCGCATCTACAGGGGTGCCAGCTCCCCCCTCGTCCTGCGCCCCCGGGGCGACGTCGAACCCTTCTTCGGCGACTTCGCGTTCGCCGGCCCCGGCCTCGTCCAGTTGCCCCTCTGGCGCGCCGCCCCCGGCCACGTCCGCACCGCCGAACTCCCCGAGGGCTGGCAGGACGTCTCCGCCTACGCGGGCGTCGCCTTCAAGAGCTGAGGGAAACCCGTGACCACCCCGCCCCCGCTGCCCCCCGACGTCGCCGACCTCCTGGCCGGGGCGGGCGCCCCGCCCCGCCTCGTCGCCCACCTCGCGCTGGTGCGCGAAGTCGCCGAGCGCATCGCCGCGTTCTGCGAAGAGCAGGGCCTGGAGTTCGACCGCGAGGCCGTCCTCTTCGGCGCGGCCACCCACGACATCGGCAAGACCGTCCACCCCGAGGAGCTGTCCGTCCCCGGCAGCGCCCACGAGCCCGCCGGGTACGCGCTGCTGCGCGAGCGGGGCGTCCCCGAGCGGCTGGCCCGCTTCGCCCGCACCCACGGGACCTGGGACGCACCGGGCGTCACCGTCGAGGACCTGCTGGTGAGCCTCGCCGACAAGGTCTGGAAGGACAAGCGGGTGCGCGACCTGGAGGACCTCGTCGTCGCGCGCCTCGCCGCCGCCACCGGCCGGGAGCCCTGGGAGACCTTCCTCGCCCTGGACGACCAGCTCACCGCCATCGGCGAGGACGCCCCGCGCCGCCTCGGCGTGCAGGCGGCCCACCCGGTCGTCCGGTAGCGGTCAGAAGCCCCCGCGGAACTGGTCCAGTTCGCGGCGCTCGCGCTTGGTGGGCCGGCCCGCGCCCCGGTCGCGTTCGGCGACCTGAGGGGTGAACTCGCGGGGCGGGCGCGGCGGGCTGTTGTCGGTGAGGCACTCCGCGGCGACGACCGCGCCGACCCGCTTGCGGATCAGCTTGCGGACGACGACGACCCGCTCGTACCCCTCCTCGCGCACCCGGACCTCGTCCCCGGGCCGCAGCGCCTGCGCGGGCTTGGCCCGGTCGCCGTTGACCCGGACGTGCCCGGCGCGGCAGGCGGCCGCCGCCAGGGCGCGGGTCTTGGCGAGCCGGACGGACCAGATCCAGGCGTCCACCCGTACGTTTCCCTCGTCTTCGGCCATCCCCGAAGCCTACGCGAGGCCCCGTGAGCCGCTGCGGGCCTCCATGGGCCTCCGTGGGCCTCCGTGGGACTCAGGCGGCCGCCGGAGCCTCCTGGACGGCCCAGCCGTTGCCGTCCGGGTCGTTGAAGAACACGAAGGAGTTCCACGCCTCCCCGCGCCCGTTCACCCGGGCCCCCGCCTCGAAGTGCTGGACGGGGCTGACGGCCACGCCCCGCGCGGCCAGCTCGGCGTGCGCCTTCTCGATGTCGGGCACCACCAGTTGGAGGCCCTTCACCGATCCGGGCGGGGCCTCGATGACCCCGGAGCCGACCACGATCGAGCAGGGCGAGCCCGGCGGGGTCAGCTGCACCACCCGCACGCCGTCGCGCAGCCGGGTGTCGTGGTCGACCGTGAACCCGGCCTGCTCCTCGTAGAAGGCCTTCGCGCGCCCGACGTCCGCCACCGGGACCACCACGACTTCGAGCTTCCAGTCCATCGCCCTCACCCCTCTCGGCCGGGCTCTTCCAGTATCCGTCCGAACCGTTCCCCACACGCCCGTCCGATAGCCTGAGAACACGATGAATCCGGACAGCACCAGCGCTTTCACCACCCCGTGGGGCACCTTCGACCTCACCCGCCACCCCGTCGACCCCCGCGAGCGCCTGCGCGCCTGGGACGCCGCCGACGAGTACCTGCTGCGCCACCTCGCAGACGAGTCCGTCGAGCTGGACGGCCGCCGCGTCGTCGTCCTCGGCGACCGCTGGGGCGCGCTGACCACCGCGCTGGCGCCGTACGGGCCCGTCCAGATCAGCGATTCGCACCTCGGCCGGGAGGCGACCCGCGCCAACCTCGCCCGGCGTGGAGCGGCGGTCACCGAGCGGAGCCTGCTGACCACCCGCGACACCCCGCCCGAGCGGATCGACGTGCTGCTGGTGCGCGTCCCCAAGAGCCTGGCGCTGCTGGAGGACCAGCTGCACCGCCTCGCCCCGGCCGTCCATCCGGGCACGGTGGTCGTCGGCGCGGGCATGGTCACCGAGATCCACACCTCCACGCTCCAGCTGTTCGAGAAGGTCCTCGGCCCGACCCGCACCTCCCTCGCCGTCCGCAAGGCCCGGCTGATCTTCTGCACCCCCGACCCGGCCCTCGCCCCCGGCCCCAGCCCGTGGCCGCACCGCTACGCGCTGCCGCCGGACGTGGGCCCCGCCTCCGGCCGTACGGTCGTCAACCACGCCGGCACCTTCTGCGCCGAGCGCCTCGACATCGGCACCCGCTTCCTCCTCGCCCACCTGCCGACGCCCGCCCCCGGCGCCCGGGTGGTCGACCTCGGCTGCGGCAACGGCGTGGTCGGCACGGCCGCCGCGCTGGCCGGGCCGGGCGCGGAGCTGGTGTTCGTCGACGAGTCGCACCAGGCCGTGGCCTCCGCCGAGGAGACCTTCCGGACGAACCTGGGCCCGTCCGCCCCGGCCGAGTTCCTGGCCGCCGACGCCCTCGACCCGGCCCTGTTCGCCCCCGCCTCGGTGGACCTGGTGCTCAACAACCCGCCGTTCCACAGCCACCAGGCCACCACCGACGCCACCGCCTGGCGGATGTTCACCGGCGCCGAGCGGGCCCTGCGCCCCGGCGGCGAGCTGTGGGTGGTCGGCAACCGCCACCTCGGCTACCACGTCAAGCTGCGCCGCCTCTTCGGCAACTGCCAACTCGTCGCCGGGAACCCCAAGTTCGTCGTCCTGCGCGCCGTCAGGCGTTAGGGCCCGTCTTGCCGATCCTCCCGGGCTGATCGACAAGACGGGCCCCCGACCCCAGGATGCCCCGGTCGTACCCCGCCGCGACGGCCGCCGCCCGGTCGTTGACGCCCAACTTGGCGTACAGGTGCGTGAGATGGGTCTTGACGGTGGCCTCGCTGATGAACAGCGCCCGGGCGATCTCCCGGTTCGCCGTGCCCCGGGCGACGAGCGCCAGCACCTCGCGCTCGCGGGCGCTCAGCGGCGCCTGAGCGGGAGACGAAGGGGTGCGCACCCGGGAGACCAGCCGGGAGGCGACGGCGGGGGAGAGGACGGTACGGCCCTCGGCGGCGGCACGCACCGCCGTGAACAGCTCCTCGCGCGGGGCGTCCTTGAGCAGGTACCCGGTGGCGCCCGCCTCGATCGCCGGGAGGGTGTCGGAGTCGGTGTCGTACGTGGTGAGCACGAGCACCTTGCTCCGGGCGCCCCGCCGGGCGAGTTCGGCGATGGCCTCGACCCCGCCCCCTCCCGGCATCCGCAGGTCCATCAGCACCACGTCCGGGTCCAGCCGTTCGGCCAGCTCCACCGCCTCGACCCCGTCGGAGGCCTCGCCCAGCACGTGGAACTCGGGGGCGGTCTCGAACATGCCGCGCAGCCCGTCGCGGACCACGGGGTGGTCGTCGACGAGGATCAGGGTGATCATCCGATCGGTCCGTTCAGTCATGGCGCACCAACGGTACGCGGGCGGAAACGGCCGTGCCGCCACCGGGCTCCGACTCCAGGTCGACCCGCCCCGCGAGGCGTTCGGCGCGGGCGCGCATCCCGCCGAGCCCGAAGCCGCCGGACTCGCTGCGCGGGGGCAGGTCGAGCGGGTCGAAGCCCCGGCCGTCGTCGCGCACGTCCAGGGTGACCTCGTCGTCCATGTAGGAGAGGGTGACGCCGACCCGGGCGGCCTCCGCGTGCCGGGCGGCGTTGGCCAGGGCCTCCTGGGCGATGCGCAGCAGCGTCGCCTCGATCTCCTCGTGCAGCGGCTCGGCGGTGCCCGTGACGGTGAACTCGGCGCGGACGCCGACCCGTTCGGACCATTCGTCCACCGTTTTGCGCAACGCCTCGCCCAGCGCGTCGTGTTCGAGCGCGCCGGGTCCGAGCCCGTGCACCGAGCGGCGGGCCTCGCCCAGGCTCTGCCGGGCCAGCGCCTGGGCCCGGTCGAGGTGCCGTTGGGCGGCGGCCGGGTCCTCGGCCGAGGAGACGGCCTGCAGTTGGGTGATGATCCCGGCGAGCCCCTGGGCGATGGTGTCGTGGATCTCGGCGGCCATCCGCCGCCGCTCCTCGTCCACGCCCGCCTCCCGCGCCTGGACCAGCAGTTGGGCGTGCAACCCGGCGTTCTCGTCGAGGGCCTGGGCGAGCCGGGCGTTGGTGCTCTCCAGCTCGGCCATGGTGGCGGCCTTGGCGCGGGCCTCCGCGGCCTCCCGCTCACCGAGGTTGCCGAAGATCGTGGACAGCGCCGCGTGGACGGCGAAGACGACCCCGAAGAGCAGCCACTGGCCGCCCGAGCGGGGTGGCAGCCCGCCGGACTGGGAGCCGGCCACCGTGACGGCGGTGACGAGCAGCCCGAACCTGACCTGACGCGGGGGCAGCAGGCGGATGGCGTCGAAGTAGCCCATCGTCGCGTAGATCGAGAAGAGCGGGTTCATCCAGGTCAGGACGAAGCCGAGCACCGTGCGCAGCCCGAAGTAGAGCCGCCCCGCCGGTGCGTGCTCCGGCACCCGCGGTCGCAGCCGTCCCCACCACAGCTGCAGTCCGAGGGCGACGGGGACCAGGGCCCCGGCCGCGATCATCCCGCCGCGCGTCATCAGGACGGGTGCGGTGGCCGCGCTGATGGAGGTGGCGAGGGCGAGGAGCCCGTACGGGCCCCAGCGGAAGAACGTGCCCCACCGCTCCGCGGCCGTCGTGCTGCCCGCGCCCCGCATCGCCGTCCCCCATCCGTCGACCATCGTCGTCACTCCCAGCGGAACCAGCGGACGGCCACGCCGACCAGCAACGCCCCCCACAGCCCGGTGACCCCGAGGTGCGACCAACTGGGCCAGTGCCCCACCGTAGCCTGGTCGAGCGCCTGGGAGGCCGCCCCGATCGGCGTCAGTTCGACGATCCGCCGCAGCACTTCGGGCATCACGGACACCGGGACGTAGACCCCCGCCGTGAACATCAGGGGGAAGAAGACGACCGTCCCGAGGGTCTGCGCGACCTTCGCGGTGCGCGACAGCGCCGAGATCGTGGCGCCCAGCGCCAGCCCGGTGAACACCGTCACGGCGAGCGCCAGCACGTACCCGGCGGGCTGCCGGGGCAGGGCGACGCCGAACGCGATCCGGCCGACGGCGAGGGCCAGCAGCACGGAGACCAGGATCGCCGCGCCGTGCACCAGGATCTGCACGGTGAGCAGGGACTTCGGGCTGGCCGGGGTGGTGGACATCCGGCGTAGGATGCCGCGCTCGCGGTACCCGGTGAGCACGCCCGGCATGGTCTGCGCCCCGGCCATGATCACCGACAGCAGGACGACGATCGGCACGTACAGGTCGACGGTGCGGCGCCCGCCCAGCTCGGGGTGCGCCTGCCGGAAGGCGGGGATCAGCCCGAGGATCGTCAGCAGCAGGGTCGGGAAGGCGATCAGCCAGAAGATCACGGCGGGCTCGCGGCGGAACAGCCGCGCCTCCGTGCGCAGGATCGCGGTGGTGGCGGACACGTCAGGCCTCCTGGTGGGCGGTGAGGTCGAGGAAGGCGTCGTCCAGCGTGGCGTCGACGACGCGCAGCCGGCCGGCGGTGACGCGGTGCCGGGCGAGCAGGGACAGCACGGCCGAGACGGTCTCGTCGGTGCCGGTGATCACGATCCGCCGGTCCGCCTCGCGGCCGACCTCGACGGCGGCCAGGCCCGGCAGGTGGGCGAACTCGCGCTCGTCCAGCGGCTCGGAGAGCGTGAAGGACATGACGGTCGAGCTGGCGGCCCGGCCGATCAGGCCCTGCGGGGTGTCCAGGGCGGCGACCCGGCCCCTGTCGATGACGGCGATCCGGTCGCAGAGCCGCTGCGCCTCCTCCATGAAGTGGGTGACGAGCAGCACCGTCACCCCGGAGTCGCGCACCTCCTCGATCAGCCGCCAGGTGTCGCGGCGGGCGCGCGGGTCGAGCCCGGTGGTGAGCTCGTCGAGGACGACGACCCTCGGGCGGCCGATCAGGGCGAGCGCGATGAACAGCCGCTGCTTCTGGCCGCCGCTGAGCTTGCCGAAGCGGGCGTCGAGCCGGTCGGAGAGGCCGAGGCGCTCGGCCAGGTGCCGCCAGTCGGCGGGCTTGCGGTGGAAGGCGCCGTACAGCTCCAGCGCCTCGCGGACGGTGAGCTTGGCCTGCAGCTCGCTCTCCTGGAGCTGCACGCCGAGGACCCGGGTGAGGCGCTCGCGCTCGGTCGCCGGGTCGAGCCCGAGGACCCGTACGGTGCCCGCGTCGGGCGTGCGCAGCCCTTCGACGCATTCGACGGTGGTGGTCTTGCCGGCGCCGTTGGGGCCGAGGATGCCGAAGATCTCGCCCTCCTCGACGGCGAACTCCACGCCGTCGAGGACGGTGCGCCCCCCGTAGGCCTTGCGCAGGCCGCTGACTTCGATGACTGACATGCTTCGATGCTGGCGGGAGGGCCCCTCCCGGGGCATCGCCCATCGCGCTCGAAGCGGCATCAACCGATCGGCTGATGCCGGGGTACGACCGCGGGGCCCGAACCGAGCCTTGCATGGATGTTCCGCCACGCGTATATTCATGCCACGACCTAGGAGGAACGCCATGGCTTTGCGAGTCGCCGTCGCCGGCGCGAGCGGATACGCGGGCGGCGAGGTGCTGCGCCTGCTGCTCGGCCACCCGGAGGTGGAGATCGGGGCGCTGACCGGCGGCTCGAACGCGGGCACCCGCCTGGGCGCCCTCCAGCCGCACCTGTGGCCGCTCGCCGACCGCGTGCTCGAACCCACCACCCCCGAGGTGCTGGCCGACCACGACGTGGTGTTCCTGGCGCTGCCGCACGGCCAGTCCGCCGCCGTCGCCGAGGCCCTCGGCCAGAACGTCCTGATCGTCGACTGCGGCGCCGACTTCCGGCTCAGGGCCGCCTCCGACTGGGAGCAGTTCTACGGCTCCGCCCACGCCGGCACTTGGCCCTACGGCCTGCCCGAACTCCCCGGCCACCGCGCCGCGTTGAAGGGCAGCAACCGCATCGCCGTCCCCGGCTGCTACCCGACGGCCGTCTCCCTCGCCCTGTTCCCCGCCTACGCGGCGGGCCTCGCCGAGCCGGAGGCCGTCGTGGTCGCCGCCTCCGGCACCTCCGGCGCGGGCAAGGCGGCCAAGACCCACCTGCTCGGCAGCGAGGTCATGGGCAGCGTCAGCCCGTACGGCGTCGGCGGCGTGCACCGGCACACCCCGGAGATGTCGCAGAACCTCACCCCGCTCGCGGGCGAGCCCGTCAGTGTCTCCTTCACCCCCACGCTCGTCCCGATGCCGCGCGGCATCCTCGCGACCTGCTCCGCCAAGGCCCGGCCGGGCGTGACGGCGCAGAGCCTGCGCGCCGCCTACACCGAGGCGTTCGCGGGCGAGCCCTTCGTCCACCTGCTGCCCGAGGGGCAGTGGCCGCAGACCAGCAGCGTCTACGGCGCCAACACCGCCCTCGTCCAGGTCGCCCTGGACGCGGCTGCCGGGCGGATCATCGCGATCAGCGCGATCGACAACCTGGTCAAGGGCACCGCCGGCGGCGCGGTGCAGAGCATGAACATCGCCCTCGGCCTGCCCGAGGAGCTCGGCCTCCCGATGAACGGAGTCGCACCGTGAGCACCACCCCGAACCTCGGCGTCACCGCCGCCCAGGGCTTCCGCGCCGCCGGGGTGACCGCCGGCCTCAAGGCCTCCGGCGCCCCGGACCTCGCGCTGGTGGTCAACGACGGCCCCTCGTACGCCGCCGCCGGCGTCTTCACCGCCAACCGCGTCAAGGCCGCGCCCGTCCTCTGGTCCGAGCAGGTCCTCAAGGGCGGCCAGGTCTCCGCCGTCGTCCTCAACTCCGGTGGCGCCAACGCCTGTACGGGCCCGCTCGGCTTCCAGGACACCCACGCCACCGCCGAGAGGGCCGCCGAGGTGCTCGGCCTGAACGCCGGCGAGATCGCCGTCGCCTCCACCGGCCTGATCGGCGTGCGTCTGCCGATGGACCTGCTGCTGCCCGGCGTCACCGCCGCGGCCGGCGAGCTCAGCGCCACCGGCGGCGAGGCCGCCGCCGTCGCCATCAAGACCACCGACACCGTCCACAAGACCGCCCAGGTCACCAGCCCGGCGGGCTGGACGGTCGGCGGCATGGCCAAGGGCGCGGGCATGCTCGCCCCGAGCCTCGCCACCATGCTCGTCGTCCTCACCACCGACGCCGTCGCGGACACCGCCGCCCTGGACGCCGCCCTGCGCGGCGCCACCCGCACCACCTTCGACCGGATCGACTCCGACGGCTGCATGTCGACCAACGACACCGTGCTGCTGCTCGCCTCCGGCGCCTCCGGGGTCACCCCGGACGCGACCGAGTTCGCCGAGGCCGTCCGCACCGTCAGCGCCGACCTCGCCCGCCAGCTGATCGGCGACGCCGAGGGGGCGAGCAAGGACATCCGCATCGACGTCACCGGCGCCGCCACCGAGGACGAGGCCGTCACCGTCGCCCGGACGATCAGCCGCAACAACCTGCTCAAGTGCGCCGTCCACGGCGAGGACCCCAACTGGGGCCGCGTCCTGGCCGCCATCGGCACCACCGACGCCGCCTTCGAGCCGGACGAGCTGGACGTCGCCATCAACGGCGTCTGGGTCTGCAAGTCCGGCGGCGTCGGCGAGGACCGCGACCTGGTGGACATGAAGGGCCGCGAGGTCGTCATCACCGCCCACCTCAACGCCGGTACGGCGAGCGCCTCGCTGTGGACCAACGACCTCACCGCCGACTACGTCCACGAGAACAGCGCCTACTCCACCTGATCCGCGACATCCGGTTCCTACGAGGGAAATCCCGTGCAGATCGCACCCAAGGGCGAACAGGCCCGCAACAACACCGCGTTGCCCAAGGCCATGACGCTCATCGAGGCCCTGCCGTGGCTGGAGCGCTTCCACGGCAAGACCATCGTGATCAAGTTCGGCGGCAACGCCATGGTCGACGAGAGCCTCAAGGCCGCCTTCGCCCAGGACGTCGTCTTCCTGCGCTACGCGGGCCTGCACCCCGTCGTCGTGCACGGCGGCGGCCCGCAGATCAGCGCCCAGCTCGAAAAGCTCGGCCTGGAGTCCAGCTTCACCAACGGCCTGCGGGTCACCACCCCCGAGACCATGGACGTGGTCCGGATGGTGCTCGCCGGCCAGGTGCAGCGCGAACTCGTCGGCCTGCTCAACGAGCACGGCCCCTTCGCCGTCGGCATGACCGGCGAGGACGCCCACACCATGACGGCCGTCAAGCGCTACGCCGTGGTGGACGGTGAGCAGGTCGACATCGGCCTGGTCGGCGACATCGTCAACATCGAGTCCGGCGCGGTGAAGGCGCTGATCGCCGACGGCCGCATCCCGGTCATCTCCTCGATCGCGCGCAGCGCCGACGGCCACGTCTACAACATCAACGCCGACACCGCCGCCTCCGCGCTGGCCGTCGCGCTCGGCGCCGAGATGCTCGTCATCCTCACCGACGTCGAGGGCCTCTACAAGGACTGGCCGAGCTCCGACGACGTGATCAGCCAGCTCGGCGCGAGCGAGCTGGAGCGGCTGCTGCCAGGCCTGGCCAGCGGGATGCTCCCCAAGATGGAGGGCTGCCTGCGCGCCGTACGCTCCGGCGTCGGCACCGCCCGCGTCCTGGACGGCCGGGTGCAGCACAGCCTGCTGCTGGAGATCTTCACCGACGAGGGCATCGGCACGATGGTCGTGCCGGACGACGAGACGACCGTGACCGGGGGACTGGCATGACCGCGAACGACCAGACGGCGAACGACCGGACCGCGAACGACCAGCTCAAGGACCGCTGGCAGCACGCCTTCACCGACAACTACGGCACCCCCCGCATCCCGCTGGTGCGCGGCGAGGGCGTCAGGTTCTGGGACGCGGACGGCAAGGAGTACACCGACCTGCTCGGCGGCATCGCCGTCAACGCCCTCGGCACCGCCCACCCGGCCGTCGTCGAGGCCGTCACCCGGCAGATCTCCACCCTCGGCCACGTCTCCAACCTCTTCATGGCCGAGCCGACCATCGCCCTCGCCGAGCGGCTCCTGGAGCTCGACGGCCGCGAGGGCGGCCGGGTGTTCTTCTGCAACTCCGGCGCCGAGGCCAACGAGGCCGCCTTCAAGCTCAGCCGCCTCACCGGCCGCACCCGCCTGGTCGCCCTCGAAGGCGGCTTCCACGGCCGGACGATGGGCGCCCTCGCCCTCACCGGCCAGCCCTCCAAGCAGGCCGGCTTCCACCCGCTGCCCGGCGACGTCACCCACGTCCCCTTCGGCGACATCGAGGCCCTGCGCGCGGCCGTCACCACCGAGACCGCCGCCGTCGTCCTGGAGCCGATCCAGGGCGAGAACGGCGCGATCCCGCTGCCCGAGGGCTACCTGAAGGCCGCCCGCGAGATCACCCGCGCCACCGGCACCCTGCTCGTCCTCGACGAGATCCAGACCGGCGTCGGCCGCACCGGCCACTGGTTCGCCCACCAGGCGTACGAGGGCGTCGAGCCGGACGTCGTCACCCTCGCCAAGGCCCTCGGCGGCGGCCTGCCCATGGGCGCCGTGCTCGCCTTCGGCCCCGCCGCCGACCTGCTCGCCCCCGGGCAGCACGGCACCACCTTCGGCGGCAACCCCGTCGTCGCCGCGGCCGGCCTCGCGGTGCTGGACACCATCGAGTCCGAGGGCCTGCTGGAGCACGTCCGCAAGATCGGCGACCGGCTGCGCCACGGGGTCGAGGCGCTCGGCGACCCGCTGGTCTCCCACGTGCGCGGCGCGGGCCTGCTGCTCGGCATCGTCCTCACCGAGCCGGTCGCGGCGAAGGTGCAGGCCGCCGCCCAGGAGGCGGGCTTCCTCGTCAACGCCGCCGTCGCGGACGCCGTACGCCTCGCCCCGCCGCTGGTGCTGACCGAGCAGGAGGCGGACGCCTTCCTCGCCGCCCTGCCCGGCATCCTCCGGACGGTGCGCGAGAGCGCCCCGGCCGTGGCGAGCTGACCGTCGTCCGGGAGAATAATCACATGACCGCTTCCCTCTCCGGCCCGTCCGCCACCGGCCCGACGCCGCAGGTCCCCCAGACCCGCACGGCGCGCCACCGGCGGATCGTGGACCTGCTCACCCGCCAGCCCGTGCGCTCGCAGAGCCAGCTCGCCAAGCTGCTCGCCGACGACGGACTCGTGGTCACCCAGGCCACCCTCTCCCGGGACCTGGACGAGCTGGGCGCGGTCAAGATCCGCAACCGGGACGGCGCGCTGATCTACGCCGTCCCGGCCGAGGGCGGGGACCGCACCCCCCGCGCGCCGATGGGCGAGTCGGCCAGCGAGGGCCGGATGGCCCGCCTGGCCGGCGAGCTCATGGTCTCCGCGACGGCCTCCGGCAACCTCGTCGTGCTGCGCACCCCGCCCGGGGCCGCGCAGTTCCTCGCCTCGGCGATCGACCAGGCCGAGGTGTTCGAGATCATCGGCACCATCGCCGGCGACGACACCGTCCTGCTGATCAGCCGGGACCCGGCGGGCGGCCAGGCCCTGGCCGACCACCTGATGCAACTGGCCCAGGCCAAGGCGCAGTAGGGCTCTTCTCCACCGCCGACCCCGTCCACCAGGGCGGGGTTGGCGTTTCATGCGCCATCGTGCATACTTATGCCCAACATCGTAAACCTGTACGTCTGCACGTCCCCCCGTTAGGAGCTCGACGCGATGACCGCCGACCAGTCCGCCGACGTCCGCCTCTGGGGCGCGCGCTTCGCCGACGGCCCGTCCGAGGCGCTGGCCAAGCTCTCCGCCTCGGTCCACTTCGACTGGCGCCTCGCGCCGTACGACATCGCCGGCTCCAAGGCGCACGCCCGCGTCCTGCACAGGGCGAACCTGCTCTCCGAGGACGAACTCACCGCCATGCTGGCTGGGTTGGACCAGCTGCTCGCCGACGTCGAGTCCGGCGCCTTCACCGGCACCATCGCCGACGAGGACGTCCACACCGCCCTGGAGCGCGGCCTCCTGGAGCGCCTCGGCGCCGACCTCGGCGGCAAGCTCCGGGCCGGGCGCTCGCGCAACGACCAGATCGCCACCCTGTTCCGGATGTACCTGCGCGACCACGCCCGGATCATCGGCGGCCTCGTCCTCGACCTCCAGCACGCCCTGGTCGGCCTCGCCGAGGCGCACCCCGACACCGCGATGCCGGGCCGCACCCACCTCCAGCACGCGCAGCCCGTCCTCTTCGCCCACCACGTCCTCGCGCACGTGCAGGCCCTCGGCCGGGACGCCGAGCGGCTGCGCCAGTGGGACGCCCGCACCGCCGTCTCCCCGTACGGCTCCGGCGCGTTGGCCGGCTCCTCGCTCGGCCTCGACCCGCAGGCCGTCGCCGCCGAACTCGGCTTCGAGGGCGGCTCGGTGGGCAACTCCATCGACGGCACGGCCTCGCGCGACTTCGTCGCCGAGTTCGCCTTCGTCACCGCGATGATCGGCATCAACCTCTCCCGCGTCGCGGAGGAGGTGATCATCTGGAACACCAAGGAGTTCGGCTTCATCACCCTGCACGACGCCTTCTCCACGGGCTCCTCGATCATGCCGCAGAAGAAGAACCCGGACATCGCCGAGCTGGCCCGCGGCAAGTCCGGCCGCCTCATCGGCAACCTCACCGGTCTGCTGGCCACCCTCAAGGCGCTGCCGCTGGCGTACAACCGGGACCTCCAGGAGGACAAGGAGCCGGTGTTCGACTCCTGCGACACGCTGGAGGTGCTGCTGCCCGCGTTCACCGGGATGATGGCCACCCTCACCGTGCACCGGGACCGGCTGGAGGAGCTGGCCCCCGCCGGGTTCTCGCTCGCCACCGACATCGCCGAGTGGCTGGTCAAGCAGGGCGTGCCCTTCCGGGTCGCGCACGAGGTCGCCGGCGCCTGCGTCAAGGTCTGCGAGGCCGCGGGCATCGAGCTCTCCGACCTGACGGACGAGCAGTTCGCGGGGATCTCCCCCCACCTCACCCCCGAGGTCCGCTCGGTGCTCAGCGTGCACGGCGCCATCGCCTCCCGCGACGGGCGCGGCGGTACGGCCCCCTCCGCGGTCGCGGTCCAGCTCGCCGAGGTCAAGGCGGACCTGGCGCGGCAACAGGAGTGGGCGCGGGCCTGACGGCCTGCCGGGGGAGGGGCGCGGCGGCAGGACCGTCGCGCCCCTCTCGCGTGCGCGCGCCCGAACGTCCGTAACCGCGCCCGCCCCGGCCCGGTCAAGCACGGTGTGTGCACCCCCGACCCGCTCGTCCCCTCCGCCGAGGACGTCTTCCTCGCCGAGCACCGCCGCCGCGTCGTCCGCGAGACCGTCGCGGCCCTGCCCGGCCGCTGCCCCCAACTCGTCGCCGCCCTCGTCGAGGACCCGCCGCCGACGTACCGCGAACTCGCCGCGCGCCTCGGCATGCCCCGCGGCTCCATCGGCCCCACCCGCTCCCGCTGCCTCGCCTGCCTGCGCCAACTCCTCCTCGCGGAGCGCTACCCGTGACGGCCGGTCGAGCGTGACCCGGGCCACCACCCTCCTCGTCCGCGGCGTGACCTTCACCACCCCTGAGCCTCCGGAAGGTTGAGCGCAACTGACACCCGGGTAGAGCGCTGGCGAACGAGAGCTCTTGACGGTGGCGCGATCACTCGGATACTGAGCGTGAGCGCGCCACCCTCTGCGCGCCGGGCACGACGATGGGGAGGCCCCAGCACATGGGCATGAGCGTGATCATCTCGGCGGCCGTCGCCGAGGACGCGGAGCAGATCCTCAAGCTCCAGTACCTCGGCTACCAGCCCGAGGCGGAGCTGTACGGCGACTGGGCCATCGAGCCCCTGACCCAGAGCCTGGAGAACCTGCGCGACGAACTGCTCCAGCAGCACGTCTTCGTCGCCCGCCTGGGCGACGAGGTGGTCGGCACCGTCCGCGGCCGCCTCGACGCGGAGGGCGTCGGCCGGATAGAGCGCCTGGTCGTCCACCCGCGCATGCAGCGCCACGGCCTCGGCGGCCGCCTGCTGGACGCGCTGGAGCGGCGCCTCGCCGAGGACGGCCCGGTGGAGGCCTACCGCCTGTTCACCGGCCACCGCAGCCTCGGCAACCTGCGGCTGTACGCCCGTCAGGGCTACCGCCAGACCGGCGTCGAGCAGGTCAGCAGCCGGCTCAGCTTCGTCCACCTGGAGAAGAAGCCGACCGCCCTCCCGCTCGCCGCGACGGCCTGAGCCGTACCCCGCACCCCGCTCGGCGCCGCCACCATCCGGACTCCCGGTGGCGGCGCCGAGTCGTGTTTCCGCAGGTAACGGGCACGTATGTCCGCATTGCGGACAACCGGCCGAAACAATTGGGCACGAATCGACCCATCTGATTTACTGGCTCACATGACTGCGACGACGAACTGGACCCCCACCGGCACCCTGCCGGCAGGTGAGCGTGCCATGTGTCGTCGAATGTGTCACCGCTGAGGGCCACCGCCCCCGGCACCCCGTCGCGGGTGCCCACTCCTCGCGCCCCGAAGCGAGACTCCGACGCCGTTCCGTCCGTGTGAGCGTCGTCCCCTCCTCCCGGAACCCTTCCTCCTGCGCGTCCGCACGCCCGCGGCCGCCCGGTGACTCGTAAGGGCCACGCCGTCGCGCGGCCCGGCCGTCCACCGGCCACGATCAAGGAGTGGCAGGCCCGGACCCCCCTCGGCGCAACGCCGTGACAACCACCGCCGACCCCACCCGGTCGGGTGGTCGCTCCACGCCGCCCGCCCCCGACCCACGGAAGCCCCTGTGATCACCACCACGGACCTCACGAAGGTCTACCGCTCCCGAGGCCGCGAGGTCACCGCCCTCGCCGGCGTCGACCTGCACGTCCGCCCGGGCGAGGTCTACGGAGTCGTCGGCACCAGCGGTGCCGGCAAGTCCACCCTCATCCGCTGCGTGAACATGCTGGAGCGCCCGACCTCCGGCACCGTCACCGTGGACGGCCTCGAACTCACCGCGCTGCCCGGCGGCGAGAACCGCGCCGGCCGGGAGCTGCGCGAGGCCCGCCGCCGCATCGGCATGGTCTTCCAGCACTTCAACCTGCTCTCCTCGCGGACGGTGCAGCAGAACGTCGAACTCCCGCTGGAGATCATCGGCCTCGACCGCACCGAGCGCCGCCGCAAGGCCGGCGAGCTGCTGGAGCTGGTCGGCCTGGCCGACAAGGCCCGCAGCTACCCGGGCCAGCTGTCCGGCGGTCAGAAGCAGCGCGTCGGCATCGCCCGCGCCCTGGCGGGGGACCCGAAGGTGCTCCTCTCCGACGAGGCCACCTCGGCGCTCGACCCGGAGACCACCCGCTCGATCCTCAAGCTGCTGCGCGACCTCAACCAGCAGCTCGGCCTGACGGTCCTGCTGATCACCCACGAGATGGACGTCATCAAGTCCGTCTGCGACTCCGCCGCCCTGATGCGCGGCGGCCGGGTGGTCGAGTCCGGCGCGCTGACGGACCTGCTGGCCGAGCCCGGCTCCGAGCTGGCCCGCGAGCTGTTCCCGCTGAGCGAGTTCGGCACCGGCCGCGCCGGATCCACCGTGCTGGAGATCACCTTCCAGGGCGACACCCCGGCGCAGCCCTTCGTCTCCCAGCTGGCCCGCACCTACCAGATCGACATCAACATCCTCGGCGCGGCGGTGGAGACCATCGCCGGCCGGATGGTCGGCCGGATGCGGGTCGAACTGACCGGCGGCCACCAGGACAACGTGGTGCCGATCGGCTACCTGCGCGAGCAGGGCCTGCAGGTTGACGTGATCGGCGCGGCGGACGGAGCGGTGGCATGAGCGGCCTGACCTGGGACCAGATGCAGGACCTGATGGGGCCCGCCACCCAGGAGACCTTCCAGATGGTCGGCGTGTCGACCGCCTGCACCGTCCTCCTCGGACTGCCCCTCGGCATCCTGCTGGTGCTCACCTCCAAGGGAGGGGTGCTCCAGAACCAGCCGGTGAACAAGGTGCTCGGCGCGATCGTGAACCTCACACGGTCCATGCCGTTCATCATCCTGATGATCGCCCTGATCTCCTTCACCCGCTGGCTCACCGGCAACTCCCTCGGCTGGCAGGCCGCCACCGTGCCGCTGACCGTCGGCGCGATCCCGTTCTTCGCCCGGCTCGTCGAGACGTCCCTCCGCGAGGTCGACCGCGGCCTGATCGAGGCCGTCCACGCGATGGGTGGCGGCACCTGGACGCTGGTGCGCAAGGTGCTCGTCCCCGAGGCCCTGCCCGGCATCGTGGCCTCCGTCACCACCACCGTCATCGCGCTCATCGGCTACTCCGCGATGGCCGGCACCGTCGGCGGCGGCGGCCTCGGCGACCTCGCCTACCGCTACGGCTACCTGCGGTTCGAGACCACCTTCATGTGGATCATCGTCGCGGAGATCGCGCTCATCGTCACCGTGATCCAGCTGGCCGGCGACTGGGCCGTGCGCAGCCTGGCCAACCGCGGCCGCGGCGGCGGACGCACCCGGCTGCTGCGCCCCCGCCCCGCGACGACCTCCGACAAGGACCTCGTCGCCCCCTGAACCTCCCTCGTCCGACCCCGGACGCGGCTCCCCGTTCCACGCAGAAAGGCACTTTTCGTGCGCAACACCGTGAAGTTCACCAGCATCCTCGCCACCGCCGGCCTCGCCCTCTCGCTCGCCGCCTGCGGCAGCTCCGGCTCGTCCTCCTCGGACGCCAACGCGCCGCTGAGGGTCGCCGCCACGCCCACTCCGCACGCGCAGATCCTCAAGTTCGTCAAGGACAACCTCGCGGACAAGGCGGGCCTCAAGCTCGAGATCAAGGAGGTCACCGACTACGTGACCCCCAACACGGCGGTGCAGGACGGTTCGGCGGACGCCAACTACTTCCAGCACCTGCCGTACCTGGAGGACTTCAACAAGAAGAACGGCACGGACATCGTCTCCGTCGAGACGGTCCACCTGGAGCCGCTCGGCGCCTACTCCAAGAAGGTCAAGTCGCTCAACGACCTTCCGGACGGCGCCACCGTCGCCGTGCCCAACGACGCCACCAACGAGGGCCGCGCGCTCAAGCTGCTCGCCGACAACAAGCTGATCACCCTCAAGGACGGCGCCGGCACGGCCGCCACCCCGACCGACGTCACCGGCAACCCGAAGCACCTCAAGTTCAAGGAGCTGGAGGCCGCCCAGCTGCCCCGCTCCCTGGGCGACGTCGACGCCGCCGTGATCAACGGCAACTTCGCGATCGAGGGCGGCCTCAAGCCGACCACCGACGCGCTGGTCCTGGAGAAGGCCGAGGGCAACCCGTACGCCAACATCCTCGCCGTCAAGAAGGGCAAGGAGAACGACCCGCGGGTGAAGAAGCTGGCCGAGCTGCTCCACTCCGCCGAGGTCAAGAAGTACATCAACGACACCTTCCAGGGCGCCGTCATCCCGGCCTTCTGATCGTCGTACCGCACCGCCGGGCACCACAGCCGCTCACCAGCGACCGGGCCCCCGCCGCACTCGGGCGGGGGCCCGGTCGGGCAGTATGCCGGGAGGGGCGCCCCGGCGGACGGCGTTCTGACGTACCGTCGTGCGCGCGGCGCACC
The DNA here is from genome assembly GCF_044767945.1 of Kitasatospora sp. NPDC101183. Classification (NCBI taxonomy): domain Bacteria; kingdom Bacillati; phylum Actinomycetota; class Actinomycetes; order Kitasatosporales; family Streptomycetaceae; genus Kitasatospora; species Kitasatospora sp. NPDC101183. Next base: position 113,393 of record NZ_JBIWOW010000014.1, read on the forward strand.
GGGTGCCACCCGCAGCACGGCAGGGGCGTACGGTGTTGTGTTCACGACCCGGCGAGGAGAGACGGCATGCCAGCGAGCTTCCCCGAGACCGCCATCAGCACCGAACGGCTGCTGCTGCGGCCCCTGGCGGAGGACGACGCCCCGGGCCTGGCCGAGATGATGGCCGACGAGCTCGTCCTGGCCTGGACGGACCTCCCGCACCCCTTCACCGAGGCGTACGCGGCCGACCTCGCCCGCACCCTCGCCCCCGCCCACCGGGCCGCCGGCCGGGGCATCCTGTTCGCGGTCACCGAGCACCTCACCCAGCGCCTGGTCGGCCTGGTCGAGCTGCGCAACACCGACTGGCGGCTGCGCAGCACCGAGATCGCGTACGTCACCGCCGCCTGGGCGCGCGGCGAGGGCTACGCCCCGGAGGCCGTCCTCGGCGTCGCCCAGTGGCTCTTCGAGGACCGCGACTTCCTGCGCCTCGAACTGCGCACGGCCGCCGGGAACACCGCCGCCCAGCAGGTCGCCCAGAAGATCGGCGGCATCAGCGAGGGCGTGCTGCGCAGCGCCTGGATAGTCCGCGGGGAATCCGGACGGTTCGTCGAGGAGAGCCGCAGCGACCTCATCCTGTGGAGCCTCCTCCCGGAGGACCTGGAGGCCCCCGAGCCCCGGCCCGTCGACCGCTACGTGCTGCGCGACTAGCGCGCGCCTCGCGGATCTTGCCGCGCACGGACACGTGTGCGAGTCATGAGCCTCCCGGGGGATCACACCCGGTAACCTCTCCTGCGGCACACCGAGTGGCGCCCACCGGCGCCGAGTCGCTCCGCGTGGCACCGAGTCGAGGGAGAACGGCCGCAGATGGCTGACCGGATCACGGTCATCGGGTGGGACGGCACACCGCTGACCGAGGCCGCCGGCGCGGCCCTGGCCGGCGCGACCCTCGTCGCCGGCGCCCCCTACCAGCTGGGCGCCCTGCCGGTGCCGCCCTCCGCCGAGCGGATCGCCCTCGGCAACGTCCGCCAGGCCGCCCGCAGGATCGCCGAGCACCGCGGCGCCGCCGTCGTGGTCGCCGAGGGGGACCCGGGCTTCTTCGGCATCGTGCGCACCCTGCGCCGCCCCGAGTACGGCCTCGAACTCGAAGTCCTGCCCGCCGTCTCCTCCGTGGCCACCGCCTTCGCCCGGGCCGGCATGCCCTGGGAGGACGCCCAGGTGGTCAGCGCCCACGGCGGGCGGCTGCGCCGCGCGGCCAACATCTGCCGGGCCCACCCGAAGGTCGCGGTCCTCACCGCGCCGGGCGCCGGGCCCGCCGAACTCGCCCTGATGCTGCGCGGGGTGCACCGCACCTTCGTCGTCTGCGAGGCCCTCGGCACCCCGGAGGAGGACGTCACCGTCCTCACTTCCGACCGCATCGCCGACCACGACTGGCGCGACCCCAACGTGGTGCTGGTCATCGGCGGCCACGTCCAGGCGCCCAGCGGCGTGGTCGACGAGGCGGCCGGCTGGCTGGCCGGACGGCCGATCGGCTACCCCGGCGCGGAGCGCGGCTGGGCGCTCCCCGCCGACGCCTACGCGGGCGCCGGGCGCGCGGAGGGCGAAACCGGCGCACCGGAGGCCCTCCCGGCGCACGCCCGCGCGCTCGTGCTCGCCCGACTGGGCGCACGCCCCGGCGACCTCGTCTGGGTGGTCGGCGCCGGCCACGGCGCGCTCGCGGTGGAGGCGGCCCGCTTCGGCGCCGCCGTGGTCGCCGTCGAGGGCTCCCGCTCGGCCTGCGCCAGGCTCACCGTCAACGCCCGCCGCTACGGCGCCGAGGTGGAGACGGTGCACGGCCACGGCCCCGAGGTGCTCGGCGGCCTGCCGGAGCCGGACGCCGCCGTGGTGGAGTCCGGCGGCCCCGACGTCGTACGCGCGGTGCTGGCCCGCAAGCCCGAGCGGTTCGTCGCCGTGCCCCGCAGCCTCGCGGAGGCCGAGGAGGTCCGCGCCGCGATCGCGGCCGCCGGGTACCGGGTGGACGGCGCGCTGCTGCAGTCCACGCCCCTGGTGGGGGAGGGCGACGGGCTGACGCTGGGCTCCGGCGGGGGCGGCGTGCTGCTGCTCTGGGGTGAGCAGATCCTGTGAAGGCCTCGGGTGCGGGCCGGGAGTGCCCGGGGCCCCCGAGGCGGCGCGGCGGTGATCCAGGTCGCATCCGGACACCGATTCGAGAGGTCACCGCGTCGGGCCGGTAGTGTGACGTACTGGCGACCGAGGTCGTCGACGGCTCGCCCGATTCGGTCGGTTTGTCACCTTTTTGACGCGGTGCAACCCGGTTCCGCTCGGAGTGTGGGCAATTCGACGGGCCGGGCGCCGGACCTGGAGAATGCCGTAGGGTCCGGTGCGGTCGTGCCGGTCACCCCGGGTTGTCGTTGTTTCAGACGGTGTGCCGCCCCTGCGGGCGGTGCCCGGGCCGGGGTGCCGCAGCGCGCCGGAAGGACTGGCCGCAGCGCCCCGGCGCGGCGGCCAAGTGTGGTTGAGGGGCGGGTCGGTGCAGGCCCGGCCCGGCGGATGGGCGCTGCGGTCGGTTGATCGCGTCGCCAAGGGGCGCGGCAGCGGCCTGGAAGGAGCTTTGACAATGACCGATGGCGGCCACGTCCCCGGTGAGGGACTGCCGGAGCACCTGCACGCCGGGCCCGACCCGCTCGGCGGACCGGAGGGCGTCGCGGGCGTTGCACCCCAGCACGGCGTCGCGACGGCCGGCGGCTCGATCCCGCACCCGGCGGCCCCGCACGGCGGCCTGCCCCAGGGCGGCGTCATCCCGCAGCAGGGCCAGCAGGGCTTCACCGTCCCGGCCCCTGGCCTGCCCGGCGACGGCTGGGCCGTCGACCAGGGTGCGCCCCGCCCCGCCTTCCACTTCCTCGACCAGCCGGACGGGCTGGACGAGGAGGAGGACGTGCTGCTGATGCCCGGCCCGCAGGGCTCCTGGGGCGAGCCGGCCGTGGCCGCCCCGCTCGATCAGGCCGCGCACGCGCCGCAGCCCGAGGGCACGCCCGTCGAGCCGTCCTGGCCGCCGGTGGACCCGCCGGTGCTCGGCGCCGAGCACGGGCAGCAGCCCGTCCAGGCCGTGCCGGTGCAGCCGCAGGCGCCTCAGCCGGTGACGCCCGTTCAGGCGCCGCGCCGGCCGCTGCACGCCGGGCCGCCGATCCCGGACCCGTCGATGATGACCGGCCAGGTGCCGGTCCGCTCGCTCGCCGACCGCGGGCCCTCGCAGGGCGGCACGCCCGCGCACGGCATCCCGGTCGTCGGGCGGTCGCCGATGGGCGAGGCCGTCGCTCCGGCGCCCGCGCCGCAGCCGGTGGGCGTGCCGCAGGTGACCTTCGTCGCCCCGGTGATGCCGGCGGCTCCGGCGGCGCCCGTGGCTCCGGTGGCTCCGGTGGTGGAGCAGCAGCCGTACGAGCAGGTCCCGCTGGTGCCGCAGGTGTCGCAGCCGGTCGAGGGCGTGCTGACGGTGGAGACGGTCGGCGCCATCGAGGTGGTCGAGGTCGTCGAGACGCCGGAGGCCGTCCTTCCCCAGGTGTCGCCGGTCGCGGAGCCCGTCCAGGCTCCGGTGGAGCAGGCCGCCGTCGTGGAGCCGGTGGCCGAGCCGGTCGTGGTCGAGCCCGCCTCCGTCGAGACCGTGGCGGTGGAGACCGTCGCCGTCGAGACCGTCGTGGTCGAGGCCCCCGTCGGACAGGCCGTCGAACAGACTGTCGAGCAGATTGCCGAGCAGGCCGCCGCCCCGGCCGGTCAGCCGCGCCGCATCTCCGCCTTCCTCGCCGCGCCGACCTCGCACGGTCTGCCCAAGGTCGAGGCGGCCGAGCAGGCGCCGGTGGCCGAGGCGGTCGTGGAGCAGGCCGCGCCCATAGCGGCCGCCGACGCGCCGCAGGCCGTCGAGGTGGCCGAGGTGGTCGAGGCGGCCGTGGTCGTCGCGCCCGCCGAGACCGTCGAGGCGCCCGTGGTTGTGGAGCCGGTCGCGCCCGTCGAGGTCGCCGCGGTCGTCGAGGTCGTCGAGCAGCCCGCCCCGGTCGAGGCGCCGCAGGCCGAGGCGGTCGAGCAGCCCGTGGCCGTCGTGGTGGAGGCCGTCGTCACCGAGGCCGTCACCGAGGCCGCCGTCGAGCCGGTCGCCGAGACCGCCGCCGGCACCGGCGAGATGCCCTCCGGTCAGGCCGTCGCCGAGCCGGCCGAGGCCGCCGGGCCCGTGGAGGTCGTCGAGGCCACCCAGGTCCCGGAAGCCGTGGAGGCCGTGGAAGCCGCCGCCGAGGCGCAGCCCGTCGAGCAGCCCGAGCCCGTCGCCCTCGCGGCCCAGCCGCAGCCCGTCGCCGAGGAGCCGCAGGCGGATCAGGCCGAGCAGATCGAGCAGGCCGAGCAGGCGGAACAGCCCGTCGAGCAGCCCGAGCCCGCCGCCGAGCAGACCCCCGAGCAGCCGGTCGAGGCCACGGAGCCCACCGAGCCCACGGAGCCCGCCGCCCCCGAGGCCGTCCAGGAGGACACCCCGGCCGCCACCGACGAGCAGCCCGCCGAACCCGCCGAGCCCCGCGGCCCCGCCGCGCCCGGCTACGACGAGGCCGGCCGCGACGCCGTCCACCAGGTGATCCGCGAGCGCCGCGACATCCGCAACGGCTTCCGCCCGGACCCGATCCCGCACGAGGTGCTGATCCGCGTCCTGGAGGCCGCCCACACCGCCCCCAGCGTCGGCTACTCGCAGCCCTGGGACTTCGTGGTGATCCGCTCGGCGAAGACCCGCAGGCGCATGCACGCCCTGGCCGAGCGCCAGCGCGAGGCGTACGCGGACTCGCTGCCCAAGGGCCGGGCCAAGCAGTTCAAGGAAATCAAGATCGAGGCCATCCTCGACACCCCGGTGAACATCGTGGTCACCGCCGACCGCACCCGCGGCGGCCGCCACACCCTGGGCCGCCACACCCAGCCGCAGATGGCCCCGTACTCGGCCGCCCTGGCCGTCGAGAACCTCTGGCTGGCCGCCCGCGCCGAGGGCCTGGGCGTCGGCTGGGTGAGCTTCTTCGACGACGAGGAGCTGGTCCGCGAGCTGGGCCTGCCCGAGCACCTGGAGGTCGTCGCCTACCTGTGCGTCGGCTTCGTCGACGAGTTCCCGGACGAGCCCGAGCTGGAGCAGCAGGGCTGGGCGAAGAAGCGCCCGCTGTCCTGGGTCGTCCACGAGGAGCAGTACGGCAACCGCGCGCTGCCCGGCGAGGAGCCGCAGAACCTGCTCGCCGAGACCCTGCGCGGCATCCGCCCGCTGGACGCCAAGGCGCTCGGCGAGGCCTGGGACCGCCAGAAGCGGATGACCAAGCCGGCCGGCTCGCTCGGCATGCTGGAGATCATCTCCGCCCAGCTGTGCGGCCTGTCCCGCAAGTGCCCGCCGCCGATCCCGGAGCCCGCCTGCGTGGCGATCTTCGCCGGGGACCACGGCGTGCACGCCCAGGGCGTCAGCCCCTGGCCGCAGGAGGTGACCGCCCAGATGGTGGCCAACTTCCTCGCCGGGGGAGCGGTGATCAACTCCTTCGCCAAGCAGATCGGCACCGAGGTCTGCGTGGTGGACGTCGGCGTGGCCGCCGAGCTGCCGGAGGCCGTCCAGCAGGGCCGGGCGACCGGCCTGCTGCCGCGCAAGGTCAAGCCCGGCACGGACGACATGACCCAGGGCCCGGCGATGACCCGCGAGGAGGCCCTCCAGGCCATCGAGGTCGGCATCGAGACCGCCCGCGACCTCGTCGCGGCGGGCAACAAGGCCCTGGTCACCGGTGACATGGGGATCGCCAACACCACCGCCTCGGCGGCCCTGATCTCGGTGTTCACCGGCCTCGACCCGGCCGAGGTCACCGGCCGCGGCACCGGCATCGACGACGAGACCCACGCCCGCAAGATCGAGGTCATCCGCGCCGCGCTGGCCCTCCACCAGCCCGACCCGGCCGACCCGATCGGCGTCCTCGCCGCCGTCGGCGGCCTGGAGCACGCGGCCATCGCCGGCTTCCTGCTCGGCGCCGCCTCGCTGCGCACCCCGGTGGTCCTGGACGGCGTCATCGCCGGCTCGGCCGCCCTGGCGGCCAAGGCGATCGCCCCCGAGGTGCTGGCCGCCTGCATCGCGGGCCACCGCTCCGCCGAGCCCGGCCACCAGGCCGCGCTGGCGAAGCTCGGCCTGCGCCCGCTGATCGACCTGGACCTGCGCCTCGGCGAGGGCACCGGCGCCCTGCTGGCCCTCCCGCTGGTGCAGAGCGCCGCGCGGGCGATGCACGATGTAGCCACCTTCGACTCCGCCGGGGTCACCGAGAAGGCCTGACGCGGCCCGTCACCCCTGCGCGGACCGGCCCGAGGGCGCGCCGGTCCGCGCAGTGGCGTACCACCCCACGTCCCCCGTACCCTCACCTCGCACCAGGAGCACCGCCGATGACCGCGCCCACCCCGCACCCCAGCACCGAAGGCCGTACGCCCTACCCCGTCGGCCTGCTGCTGGCCGGTCGCCGCGTCGTGGTGGTCGGCGGCGGCCACGTCGCGCAGCGGCGCCTGCCGGCCCTGATCGCCTCCGGCGCGGAGCTGCACCTGATATCCCCGGCCACCACCCCGGCCGTCCAGGCCATGGCCGACGCCGGCGAGATCACCTGGCACGCCCGCCCGTACGAGGACGGTGACCTCGCCGGCACCTGGTACGCCCTGGTCGCCACCGACGACCCGGCCGTCAACGCGGCCGTCAGCGCCGAGGCCGAGCGCGAGCGCGTCTTCTGCTCCCGCAGCGACGACGCCTCCGCCGCCACCGCCTGGACCCCGGCCAGCGGCCGCGACGCGGGCGCCACCGTCGCCGTCCTCACGGGGGACCCGCGCCACTCCGCCGCCCTGCGCGACTCCATCGTGGACGGCCTGCGGGACGGCTCCCTGGCCGCCCGCCAGTACCGCTCCCGCGGCGCCGGCGTGGCCCTGGTCGGCGGCGGCCCGGGGGACCCGGACCTCATCACCGTGCGCGGCCGCCGCCTGCTCGCCGACGCCGACGTGGTCGTCGCCGACCGCCTCGCCCCGCGCGAGCTGCTCGCCGAACTGCCCGAGCACGTCGAGGTGATCGACGCCTCCAAGATCCCGTACGGCCGGTTCATGGCCCAGGAGGCGATCAACCGCACCCTGATCGAGCACGCCAAGGCCGGCAAGTTCGTCGTCCGGCTCAAGGGCGGCGACCCGTACGTCTTCGGGCGCGGCGGGGAGGAACTGCTCGCCTGTGCCGAGGAGGGCATCCCGGTCACGGTCGTGCCCGGGATCTCCAGCTCGATCAGCGTCCCGGCGGCGGCCGGCGTCCCCGTCACCCACCGCGGCCTCACCCACGAGTTCACGGTGATCTCCGGCCACGTCGGCCCCGACGACGAGCGCTCGCTCACCAACTGGGACGCCGCCGCGCGGATGAGCGGCACCCTGGTGCTGCTGATGGCCGTGGACAAGATCGGCGCGATCGCCGCCCGCCTGGTCGAGGCAGGCCGGCCCGCCGACACCCCGGTCGCGATCGTCCAGGAGGGCACCACCGCCGCCCAGCGCCGGGTCGACGCGACCCTGGGCACCGTCGGCGCCGTGGTCGCGGCCGAGGGCGTCAAGCCGCCGGCCGTGATCGTCGTCGGCGAGGTCGTCAACGTCCTGGCCGCCGCCTTCCGGAAGTGAACCCCGGGGGAGCGGGAGGTCGGCCCGCCCGACGTCCCGCTCCCCGAGGTCACTCCAACGGCTGTTCCGTCCAGATGACCTTCCCCGTCGCCGTGTAGCGCGTCCCCCACCGGTCCGCGAACTGCGCGACCAGGAACAGCCCCCGCCCGCCCTCGTCCTCGTTCGCCGCGTACCGCAGGTGCGGCGAGGTGCTGCTGCCGTCCGACACCTCGCAGATCAGCGCCCTGTCCCGCAGCAGCCGCACCCGGATCGGCCCGGAGCCGTACCGGATCGCGTTGGTCACCAGCTCGCTGAGGATCAGCTCCGTCACGAACGCCGCCTCCTCCAGCCCCCACCCCTCCAGCTGCCGCGCCACCGCCGCCCGCACCTCCCGGACGGCCGCCGGGTCCGAGGGCACCTCCCACTGGGCGACGCGGTCCGGCGCCAGCACCCGCGTCCGGGCGACCAGCAGCGCGATGTCGTCCTGCGGCTCGGCCGGCAGCAGCGCCCCCAGCAGGTCCGCACAGGTCTGCTCCGGCGAGCGCGCCGGCCCGGCCAGCGCCGTCCGCAGCCGCTCCAGCCCCGCGCCGACCTCCCGGGTGCGGTCCGCCACCAGGCCGTCCGTGAACAGCACCAGCCGGCTGCCCTCGGCGAGCTCCAGCTCCACCGCCTCGAACGGCAGGTCCGCCATCCCCAGCGGCGGCCCCGTCGGCACCGGCGCGAACTCCACCCGCCCCTGCGGGTCCACCACCGCCGGGGCCGGATGCCCCGCGCTCGCCATCGCGCACCGCCGCGAGACCGGGTCGTAGATCGCGTACAGGCAGGTCGCCCCGGCCGGGCCCGAGTCCTCCCCGGCCGCCTCCTCCCGGTCGATCCGGCTCACCAACTCGTCCAGATGGGCCAGGAGTTCATCGGGCGGCAGGTCCAGCGTCGAGAAGTTGTGGATCGCCGTGCGCAGTCGCCCCATCGTCGCCGCCGCGTGCAGCCCGTGCCCCACCACGTCCCCCACCACCAGCGCCACCCGCGCCCCCGGCAGCGGGATCACGTCGAACCAGTCCCCGCCCACCCCGGCCCGCGCCGGCAGGTACCGGTACGCCACGTCCAGCGCGTCCTGCTCCGGCAGCGAGCGCGGCAGCAGGCTGTGCTGCAGCGTCACCGCCATCTCGTGCTCCCGGGTGAAGCGCCGCGCGTTGTCCACGCACACCGCCGCGTGCGCCACCAGCTCCTCGGCCAGCGCCAGGTCCTCCGGCTCGAACGGCTCCGCCCGCTGCGCCCGCCAGAACCGCACCACCCCCAGCAGCACCCCGCGCGCCCGCAGCGGCACCCGCACCAGCGAGTGCACCCCGTACGCCAGCACCCGCTCCGACTGCTCCGGGTCCTGCCGCCGCCAGCCCTCCGCCTCCGCCAGGCGCGGCTCCAGGGCCGACTCCCCGCTGTCCAGCACCCCGGCGAGCGGCGTGGTGGGCACCACCTCCAGCACCGAGCCGACGGGATGGAACGGCGCGTCCTCGCGCACCCCGGCGAAGGCCGCCCGCCGCACCCGCCCCAGCCGCCCGCCCGGCGGGGGCTCCTCGCCCGCCAGGACCTGCTCGGCCAGGTCCACCGTGACGAAGTCCGCGAACCGCGGCACCGCGACCTGCGCCAGCTCCTCCGCCGTCCGCGTCACGTCCAGCGTGCTGCCCACCGTCATCCCGGCGTCGTACAGCAGCCGCAGCCGCCGCTGCGCGCCCTCGGCCCGTCCGGTCAGCGCCAGCAGCTCGGTGGAGTCGCGCAGCGTCGCCACACAGCCGGGCGGCCCGCCCGCCTGGTCCGTCAACCGGACGTTCACCGCCAGCAGCCGCTCACCGGCGGGCACCACCTGGTCGGTCACCGGGCGCTCGGCGGTCAGCAGCTCCAGCGGGGCGGGCTCCAGGCCCAGCTCCTCGACGGGCCGGCCCTCGGCGTCCGCCGGCAGGTCGAGCAGCCGGCGCGCCTCGTCGTTGCACAGCACCAGCCGCCCGTCCCCGCCGACGATCACCACGCCCTCGCGCACCGCGTGCAGCACCGCCGCGTGGTGCTCGTACATCCGGGTCATCTCCGCCGGGCCCAGCCCGTGCGTCTGCCGCCGCAGCCGCCGGCTGATCAGCGCCGTCCCCAGCGTGGCCAGCGCGATCCCGCCCGCCGCCACGGCCAGCACCACCGGCAGCTGGCGCTCGCTCGCGGTGTCGACGTTGTGCACGGTGATGCCCGCCGAGACCAGCCCGACCACCGAACCGTCCGGCGCGTAGACCGGCACCACGGCCTGGATCAGCGGCCCGAGCGTCCCCGCGACCTGCTCCGTCACCACCTTCCCGTGCAGCGCGGGCTCGAAGGTGCCGATGAACCTGCCGCCGATCAGCGCCGGGTTCGGGTGGGTGTAGCGGACGCCCTGGTCGTTCAGCACCACGACGAAGTCCACGCCCGAGGCCGTCCGTGCCGCCTCCGCCCGCGGCTGCAGCACCGCCGTCGGATCGGGGGAGCGCAGCGCCTCCACGATGCCGGGGGAGTTGGCGAAGGTCTGCGCCACCGCCACCGAGTGGTCCCGCGCCTCGTGGTCGGCGTCCCCCCGCGACTGCACCACCAGCGCCACCGCGGCCGCCGCCACCAGCAGCAGGACCACCAGGATCTGCAGCGCGAACACCTGCCCCGCCACCGACCGCAGCCGCACCGGCCAGGGGCGCCTCGCGCGGGGCGCCTCTCTCCGACCGTGTGGGGCCATACGGTCATGTTGGCACCGCCGTCACACCGGTACCACCCGCCCCCTCGCCCGTTTGGCCTTCCCCACCCGGGCTTGGCAAGATCACAGGGTGTCCGAACCCAGCACCGTCACCGACCCCGCCGACCCGCGCCTGGCCGACTACACCGGCCTGACCGACGTCGAACTGCGCCGACGCCGCGAACCCGCCGAGGGCCTGTTCATCGCCGAGGGTGAGAAGGTCATCCGCCGCGCCCTCGCCGCGGGCTACCGGATGCGCTCGATGCTGCTGACCGCCAAGTGGCTGGACGTGATGGCCGACGTCATCGCCGAGGCCGACGCCCCCGTCCACGTGGTCGACCCCGCCCTCGCCGAAGCCGTCACCGGCTACCACGTCCACCGCGGCGCCCTCGCCTCCATGGAACGCAGGCCCCTCCCCGACGCCGCCGCCCTCCTCACCGCCGCCCGCCGCGTCGCCGTCCTGGAGGGCCTGGTCGACCACACCAACCTCGGCGCCATCTTCCGCAGCGCCGCCGCCCTCGGCATGGACGCCGTCCTGCTCTCACCCGACTGCGCCGACCCCCTCTACCGCCGCGCCGTCAAGGTCTCCATGGGCGCCGTCTTCGCCGTCCCCTACGCCCGCCTCGACCCCTGGCCCGCCGCCCTCGACACCGTCCGAGACGCCGGCTTCACCCTCCTGGCCCTCACCCCGGCCGAGCACGCCCTCGACCTCCCCACCCTCACCCCCCACCCCCGCACCGCCCTCCTCCTCGGCGCCGAAGGCGACGGCCTCACCCCCGCCGCCATCGCCGCCTCCCACCACCCCGTCCGCATTCCGATGTCCCACGGCATCGACTCCCTCAACGTCGGCGCCGCGGCAGCCGTCGCCTTCTACGCCGTCACCACCACCCCCTGACCCCTCCCACCCCGGCCCCACTCCGCGCACGCGTCTCATCGGGGCGCCCGCTACCCCGCCGCAGCGTCGCCGCCCTGCTCCACTCCGGCCCACCCCGTTCCGCTCCCCGCCGCGTACGGGGCCCACCACCCGCCGCCGTTCTGAGGCCCCGCGCTCGCGTCCCGGCTCTCTCGCCGCACCAGAAGTCGGCCCCGCCGACCTCCTGCGCAGCAGCGTTCCACAACCCCCACCCAGCTTCGCTCCGCCCCCGCTGGGCCCGGCTCCAGCCCAGGCCCACCCTGCGCCTCTCCGGCCCGCCGCGCGCTTTCCCGCCCCCGCGCTCCTGGCCTCTCGCCGCACCAGAAGTCGGCCCCGCCGACTTCCTGTGCAACCGCCTTCCAGAGCCCCCACCCCAACGGCCCACGCGCTGCGCGCCCGCCTGTCCGATCGGGGCACTCGCCATCCCGCCGCAGAGTTGCCGCTCCACTCGGCCCACCCCGCTCCGCCTCGCCGCGCGTCCCGAGCAGCTCCCCACCCCGCGCTTCGCAGGGCGCTCACCTGTCCCGTCGGGGCGTCCACCACTCCGCCGCAGTTCTGCGCCCGGCCTCGTGCCGCGAGAAGCTCACTCCGCCCCGCGCAGGGCACCTACTCTCCGCCGGGCTACCCACGCTCGCGTTTTGGCCCCCGCCGCGCCAGAAGTCGGCCCCGCCGACTTCCTGTGCGGCCACACACACCCCAGCGGCGCGAAGCGCACCCGCTGCCCACCGCTGAACCTTCCCGCCGCCCCGCGCACGCACCGAAGTCGACCCAGCCGACTTCCTCCGCAGCCGCACGGCACATCGCGCTCGCTGCCGCCCTCTCCCCGGCTATCCCGACCTCTGCCGCACCGGAAGTCGGCCCGGCCGACTTCCGGTGCGGCCCTCAGCCCGCCGGGGCCGTAGGCGGCGCCGGAGCAGCAGCCGGGGGCGGGGCGATGAGGCCCGTGCCGCCGGAGGTGCCGGCGCCGGGCCAGGACTCGTCGAGGGTTCCGTCCGCCCGGACGGCGTAGCGGGTGGAGGCGATCGCGCCGGTCGCGGCGACGCGCTCCTCGCGGACGACCGCCCCGCTGTCCAGCCGCCAGGTGGCCGCCGCCTGCGGGTCCGCCGCCGAGGTGCGCAGGGCCGCCGCGACGGGGCTGTTGTCCGCCGCGAAGGTGTACAGCTGCACGAGGTCGACCGGTACGGCCCCCTCCGTGCGCCGCAGGACGACCACCGACGCCGGAGCGCCCCTGAACCGCGCCGGGAGTACGGCGCTCAGCGAGACCTGGGCCCCGGCCCCCGCCGCCGAGTGCCCGTCCCGCAGCGCGATCCCGGGCCCGCCCGTCCCGTCGGGGTACGTGCGGTTGGGCCAGTCCACGACGGGCCCCGGCCCCTGGACCGCCGCCAGCGAGGAGTCCCGCGCGGCAGCCGGCACCGGCGTACCGGTGGACTGAGAGGTGGACTGCGAGGTGGGCTGCGGGGTGGACTGCGGCGCCACGTCCACCGAGGGAGCCGACGGCGCCGAGGCGGTCACCCCGGCCGCCGGCCGCGCCCCCTGACTGCTGCTCCGCTCCTCGCACCCCTGCGCCGCCGCGATCGCCAGCGCGACCCCGATCGTCACGGTGACGAACACCACCAGCCGCTGCCGCAGCAGCCGCTGCCGGGCGTTGCCGGGAGCCCGCCCGCCGGGCACCGGCGTGTGCTGACGCTCCCTCGGCCGCACCCGGTCACGGGAGGCGGGCCGCCCGGGCGGGGGAGTCTGCGGCCGCTGGCGCAGCGGCCGGGTGACGGGCGTCGGCTCGGGCCGGGGGAGCGGTGCCCCCGCCGGCCGCCGCGCCGCCGCGCCGGAGGCCGCCCGCGCCCGAGCGGCCGCGGGCGCCTCGGGCGGGTGCCCGGGCCCGGGCACTGCCTGTACGGGTGCGGCAGGCGCGGCGGCCCCCGCCGGAGCGGCCCGCCCCGCCCGCGCCGTACGGCCGGAACCCCCCGACGCCGCGCCCCGAGCCGCGAGTTCGCTGAGCCGCTCGTGCAGCGCCGCCGCCCCCGGTCGCTCCGCCGGTTCCTTGGCCAGGCAGGCCCGGATCAGCGGGGCGAGCTGCGGCGGCACGGCCGACAGGTCGGGCTCCTCGTGGACGACCCGGTACAGCATCACCTCGGAGGAGGCGCCCGACCCGAACGGTGTGTCCCCGGTGAGCGCGTACGCCAGCGTCGCCCCGAAGGCGAAGACGTCCGTGGCCGGTGTGACGGCGGCCCCGCGCACCTGCTCGGGGGCGAGGAACCCGGGGGAGCCGACCGCCGTGCCGACGTGGGTGAGGGTGCTGGCGCCGCGCGACCACGCGATGCCGAAGTCGATGATCCTGGGCCCGCGCGGCGACAGCAGGATGTTGGAGGGCTTGAGGTCCCGGTGGACGACCCCGGCCTCGTGCACCTTGACGAGCCCGTCGGCGAGCGCGGCCCCGATCCGGGCGGCCTCGGCCCAGTTCAGGGGCCCGTCGTCGCCGACCCTCTTGTACAGCGAGGGCCCCGGGACGTACGCGGTGGCCAGCCAGGGCCGCTCGGCCTCGATGTCGGAACCGACGACGCGCGCCGTGCAGGCGCCCCGGATGCGGGAGGCGGCGGCGATCTCCCGGGCGAAGCGGGTGCGGAACTCCTGGTCCTCGGCGAGTTCGGCGCGGATCAGCTTGAGGGCGACGCGCTGCCCCTTGCGGTCGGAGCCGAGGTAGACGACGCCCATGCCGCCGGCGCCCAGTCTTCGGTGCAGCCGGTACGGCCCGACGATGCGGGGGTCCTCACGCCTCAGCCGCATCATCGCCATGTTCCCGTTCCCCGTCAGCCCGTGGGTGAGGCCCCGTTGGTGTGGGGCATCGTCAGTTCCTGTCCGGCACAGCTTACGGACTGCCCGCTGCGGTGTGCTGATACGCAACACCTGAAGCAGCCGTGCGATTGTCCGATCTTGGGCTGACCCGCAGGTCACAGGGGTGCCGGATCACTTCTCGGGGTTCCCCGTCAGGGTTCCCCCGGGGGCCGGATCACGGCTCCCTCCCCCTGCGGTAGTAGGCCCTAAGTACGGCAGTCATCCTCCGGGATGCCCGAGGAACAGTACGACGGCATGACGTCCGGAAGGCCCCCTCACCAATAGCGTTGTCCTCAGCGGTGGACGGGGAGCTCGTCCCCCGAGGTAAGCCGTCCACCGCGCCAACCCGACCGGATCAGGAGTAAGGCCATGGCACCGCAGCTCATGGGAACCCCGCGCCGCCGCCGCCCCGCCTTCGTCCAGACCCGGTCCTCCGAACAGCAGACGCGCCACCCCGCGGTGGCGCTGGCCATGGCCCTGCCGTGCGCCGTGCTGCTGGTGATCCTCTTCGGCGGGTGGGAGCAGATGGCGAACCAGGCCGAGGCCGTCGCCGACCTGTTCGGCCGCTGAACAACACCCGGCCCCCTCGGGGGCCGGCCACAGAACGGGCACTGATCCCCTGGGGACGGGGATCAGTGCCGCCGGGGAGGCCGCGGCCGCGATGACACGCGGACGGGCGAGAGCGGTGCGCAGAGCGCCCCGGCAGGCGGAGACGCCGCGTACGGACGTCGGTGAGGGCGACCGTACGCGGCTCTTCTCCTCTTCGGCCCTCCCCTCCTGAACCGGGCGGGAACGCCGAAACGGCCGGGGCCGCGATCCTCACGGATCGCGGCCCCGGCCGTTACTTGCTGTGCGCGATACTGGGATTGAACCAGTGACCCCTACCGTGTCAAGGTAGTGCTCTCCCGCTGAGCTAATCGCGCCTGGTAAGGCGTTCCTGCAGCGGACTCCGTGGAGTCCGACGTGCGCGATACTGGGATTGAACCAGTGACCCCTACCGTGTCAAGGTAGTGCTCTCCCGCTGAGCTAATCGCGCCTGGTGAGGCGTTCCTGCAGCAGACTCCGTGGAGTCCGACGTGCGCGATACTGGGATTGAACCAGTGACCCCTACCGTGTCAAGGTAGTGCTCTCCCGCTGAGCTAATCGCGCGGGGAGGCCTCCCGGTGGAACCGGGTGATCCTCTTGGAGGTGGAGACGGGATTTGAACCCGTGTACACGGCTTTGCAGGCCGTTGCCTCGCCTCTCGGCCACTCCACCAGGCAACACACGAAGAACGATCTTACACTGTTCTCCATCGAGCGGACGACGAGATTCGAACTCGCGACCCTCACCTTGGCAAGGTGATGCTCTACCAACTGAGCCACGTCCGCCTGTCTCCCGGGGATCTTCACCGCTTTTCTTCGGCTGCGCTCCCTGGCGACGTGTTGAACTCTAGCGGATTCCCGGGCCAGCTAAAAATCCGTTCCCGCAGCGTGCCGAGGGGATGCCCTCCGAGTGCCGCTTCGTCAGCGCCGCCGACCGGCCACCGGCCGCCACCTGCGGCGCTCCCGGACGATCATCCGCAGGCCACCCGGCGCACACCCGCGCGACGCCGGCGAGTGCTCACGCCCCCGGCCCCGGCGGGCGCCCCCGACCTACACTTCAGGCACCGCCCCCAGCACCACCGCGCAGGAGAACCGTGTCCGGCCCCACCGACCCCCGCACCCCCCTCGCCCGCTTCGGCGGCCGCCTGGCCACCGGGCTGCTCGACGTCACCTCGGACCCGGCGGCCCTCGACTCCGCCGGCCACTGGGCCGTCGCGTACGACTTCGAGGGCCGCCTCACCTGCGCCCGCTTCGACCGCGTGCGCCCCGCCCCCGCCCCGCCCCCCGGCGCGGGCTGGCAGGGCCCGGCCGCCGGCGACTGGCGCAGCTCCCTGGACCGCGCCGCCTACACCGCGGGCGTCCGCCGCATCCGCGCGCACATAGCCGCCGGCGAGGTCTACCAGGCCAACCTCTGCCGCGTCCTGTCCGCGCCCCTGCCCGACCCGGACCGCAGCGACATCGACGCCCTCACCGGCCTGCTCGCCCACGGCAACCCCGCCCCGTACGCGGGAACCCTCCGGCTGCCCGGGCACGGCGTCGAGATCGCCACCGCCTCCCCCGAGCTCTACCTGCGCCGCAGTGGACGCACCGTCTCCTCCGGCCCGATCAAGGGCACCGGCCGGACCGAGGCCGACCTCCTCGACAAGGACCACGCCGAGAACGTGATGATCGTCGACCTGGTCCGCAACGACCTCGGCCGCGTCTGCGAGACCGGCAGCGTCACCGTCCCCGACCTGTGCGTCGTCGAGAAGCACCCCGGCCTCGTCCACCTGGTCTCCACCGTCGAGGGCACCCTGCGCCGGGGCGCCGGCTGGCCCGAACTCCTCGCCGCCACCTTCCCGCCCGGCTCCGTCACCGGCGCCCCCAAGTCCAGCGCCCTGCGGATCATCGACGCCCTCGAGACCGCCCCCCGCGGCCCCTACTGCGGCGCGATCGGCTGGGTCGACGCCGACCGCGGCGAGGCCGAACTCGCCGTCGGCATCCGCACGTTCTGGATCGACCGGCAGGACCCCCACGCCCCCGTCCTGCGCTTCGGCACCGGCGCCGGCATCACCTGGGGCTCCGACCCCGACCGCGAATGGGACGAGACGGAACTCAAGGCCGCCCGCCTGGTCGCGATAGCGTCGGGCGGCCAGTGCCTCTGAGACAGGAGCAACGCCCGATGCACAACCCCACCACGAGCTGGGTCAACGGAGCGCTCGTCGACTCCACCCGGGCCGCCGTCTCCGTCCTCGACCACGGGCTCACCACCGGCGACGGCGTCTTCGAGACCATGAAGGTCGTCGACGGCCGCCCCTTCGCCCTCACCCGCCACCTCGACCGGCTCACCCGCTCCGCCCGAGGCCTCGGCCTGCCCGACCCCGACCACGACCTGGTCCGCCGCGCCTGCGCCGAGGTCCTCGCCGCCGACCCCGTCCCGCTCGGCCGCCTGCGCGTCACCTACACCGGCGGCGTCGCCCCGCTCGGCTCCGAGCGCGGCACCGACGGCCCCACCCTGGTCGCCGCCCTCGGCGCCATCACCCGCCGCCCCGACGAGACGGGCGTCGCCGTCGTCCCCTGGCGCCGCAACGAGCACAGCGCCGTCGTCGGCCTCAAGACCACCTCCTACGCCGAGAACGTCGTCGCCCTCGCCGCCGCCCACCGCGCCGGCGCCTCCGAGGCCCTCTTCGCCAACACCGCCGGTCGCCTCTGCGAGGGCACCGGCTCCAACGTCTTCCTCGTCCTCGGCGGCCGTCTGCTCACCCCGCCGCTCGCCTCCGGCTGCCTCGCCGGCATCACCCGCCAACTCGTCCTCGACTGGTGCGGCGCCGAGGAGGCCGACCTCCCCCTCGACGCCCTCCGGGACGCCGAGGAGGTCTTCCTCACCTCCAGCACCCGCGACGTCCAGGCCGTCACCCGCGTCGACGACCGCGAACTCCCCGGCCCCGGCCCCGTCACCGCCAAGGCCATGGCCGTCTTCGCCGAGCGCAGCGGCGACGACCTCGACCCGTAAAACCCTCCCGCCCCGGGCGCAGCGCCACGGGTAACCTCCCCGGCGAGGGGAAGGGACCACCACATGACCACCACGCTGCGCCCCGAGGGCCCCGAGTCACCCACCGCGGCCGGAGGCCGCACCAGACGCTGGCGCATTCTCACGAACGGCCACCAGGTCGGCGCGCTGCGCACCACGGCCACCCCGTGGGGCAGTCAACTCTGGGGCGAGATATCGGAGTTGGAGATCACCGAGGGGCTCGGCCGGGGCCGGGGCACCTTCGGCGCCCTCGCCGCCGAGGAGGTCCTGCGCGGCTGGAACTGCACCCGGGTCGACGTCAAGATCCCCGACACCGCGCCGACCGCCCGCGCCCTGGCCGCCGTCCTCGGCTACACCGAGCGCTCCCTGACCCTCTCCAAGCGGCTGACCGCCGCCCCCGCCCTGCCCCCCGGCGTCACCGCGCGCCCCTTCGAGGAGCCCGGCCTCCGGGCCTGGCTCGACCGCTCCACGGCGGACTACGCCCGCTCCCTCGTCCGCTCCGGCCTGACCGAGGAGCAGGCCCGCTCCAGGGCGGTGGGCGGCCAACAGCTCCCGCAGGGCGCCGCCACACCCGGCAACCTCGTGAGCAGCCTGTACGGCCCCGACGGCGGCCCGGAGCCCTGCGGCTCGATCTGGGTGGACCTCCACATGACCGACCTGCCCGGCGGTGAACCCCTCGCCTGGGTCATGGTCGTCGAGGTGTCCCCGGCCCACCGGGGCCGGGGACACGGACGCACCCTGATGCTGCTCGCCGAACGCGAGTGCCTCGCCGCCGGCGTGCGCGACCTCGGGCTGAACGTCTTCGCCGACAACGAGGTGGCCGTGCGCCTCTACGACTCGCTCGGCTACCAGGTCGTCAACCGCCTCTACGGCAAACAGCTCTGATCAAACGTCAGAACGGTGTCAGGACGCCTTCGCCGCCTCGATGACAGCCGTGATCCGCTCCCGCAGACCCTCCTGGCTCTGCCCGCCGTCCAGCCGCTGCCCGCCGATCACGTACGTGGGCGTGCCCGTGACCCCGATCGCCTTGCCCTCCGCCTGGTCGGCGTCCACCGTCAGCATGTGCCGCCCGTCGACCAGCGCGGTGTCGACCTCCTCGGCGTCCACCCCGACCTCCCGGGCGACCTCCAGCAGCACCTCCTGCCCGCGCTCGCCCAGCTCCTCCGCCCGCGCCAGCAGCGCCTCCACGAACGGCCACCCCAGCCCCTGTGCGAACGCCTCCTCGGCCGCCTCGGCGGCGGCGTAGGCGTGCTTGTGCTTCTCCAGCGGGAAGTGCCGCACCTCGACGGGAAGCGCGTCGCCGTACTGCGCGCGCAGTGCCCGTACGTCGTCCAGGGCGGTGCGGCAGTCCGGGCACTGCAGGTCGCACCAGAACTCAAGGCGGGGGAGGGAACCATCGATCATCCCCCCAGTGTTCCACCAATGGGCACCCCGACCGTCCACGGGTGCACCCGGCGCAGCACCACAGGAGGCACCGATGACCAGGACCACCGTTCGCGGACGTGAAGGGGCGTGCCCGTGCTGACCGCGGCGATCAGCTTCGCGCTCACGGCGGGCGGGGTGGCCCTCGCCGGCCTGCGGGCCTGGCACCGGCGCTTCCTCTCGGCGACCCGCTGGTTCGCCGTCGCCCTGCTGCCCGCCGGGCTCTACCTGACCGGCCTCTTCCCTCTGGCCGCCACGATCGGCCGGGAATTCGGCAAGTGGGCCACCAAACTCGTCTTCGACCCCCGGGTCTGGACGGGCGTCGCCCTGCTCGGCCTCTCCGCCGTCCTGCTGCTGACCACCCGCTGGGCGGGCCGCCGGGGCGCCGTCGAACAGGCCCCGGACCGCCCGGCCGCCGCCGGCCCGGCCCCCGAGCGCCCGGCGGTCGCCCCGGCCGCGCAGCAGCCGAAGCCCCAGCCGAAGCCGAAGAAGCAGTCGGGCAAGCGCGACGACGGCCTCGGCGGCGACTTCGACGACATCGAGGAGATCCTGCGCCGACGCGGGATCTGAGCGGCTCAGGCGGAGGTGACGGCCTCGGCGGAGCGCTGACGGGCCCGGTACGCGGCCACGTGCAGCCGGTTCCCGCAGGTCCGGCTGTCGCAGTACCGCCGGGAGCGGTTGCGCGAGAGGTCGACGAAGACCCGGGCACAGTCCGGCGCCTCGCAGCGCCGCAGCCGCTCCCGCTCGCCCGCCATGAGGATGAAGACCAGCGCCATGCCCAGCTCGGCCGCCAGGTGGTCGCCGATCGCGGCGTGCGGCGCGAAGTAGTGCACGTGCCAGCCGTGGTGGTCGTGGTTGACGAGGCGCGGCGTCGTCCCGGCGTCCGCGACGACCGCGTTGACCAGCTCGGCGGCCTCCTCGGTGGACTCCGTCCCGAACACCTCGCGCAGCCTGGTGCGCAGGCCGTGCACCCGGTGCAGGTCGTGTTCGGTGAGGGAGTCGACCTCGCTGATCTCGTTGCGGATCACGAAGCCGTCGAGCGCGGCGACGTCCGGCAGCCTCTCGTCGCCGCACACCTCCGGCGCGGTGTTGAGCAGGTCGACGAGGATGCTCAGAGCGCACTCGGTGTCGTGGGTGATCAGCACGTTGGGGGCTCCTCGCGCAGGGGGACTCGTGGTACCCCGCGGTCACGGTTAACCCAAGACCATACCCGCCGACGCCGGGGATGGGTGGCGCGTTCGTTCGAAGGCCTGTACGGATTCCGTCAGAGCCCCGCAAACCGGGCGCACGCCTCCCCACGCGCCCCGGCGCACCCTTCGCACACCCCCGCGAACGACGACGACGCCCGGCACCGGGGACCGGCCACCCTTACGGATGACCGGCCCGGTGCCGGGCGCCTGCGGTGTCACGGCCCGCTCCGGTGGGAGCGGGTGGTTCACCGACCCCGAGTCCGCGTCGTGCGCGGCTTGGTCCGCTGCCGTGCCCCCGAGTAGGACGGCAGTGATGGCGGCGTGGAGTACGCCCCCGCCGACGGCGGGGCCGGACCGCCCTCCGGTCGGGATCAGCTTTCGGCGAGGATGTGGGACAGCTCCCGGTCGAGGTCGAAGTGACGGTGTTCGGTGCCGGGGGGCACCGCGGCGTCCGTCCGCTTGAGGAAGGACTCAAGCGCCCGGGCCGGGGCCTCCAGCAGGGCCTCTCCTTCCGGAGAGCTAAGCGCGATGCAGACCACCCCTTGCCCGTGGCTGCGCGACGGCCACACCCGGACGTCGCCGGTACCGGTGGGTCGGTGCAGCCCCTCCGCGAGGAGATCTCGGGCGAACACCCACTCCACGGTCTCGTCGGCGCCCGTGTGGAACGTGGCGTGCACGGCGTAGGGGTCGGCGGTGTCGTAGCGCAGGCCCGCGGGGACGGGCAGTGAGGACTCGCTGGACACGATGAGGCGCAGGTGCAGCTCGCAGCTGACCGTGGTGTTCATAAGCGCCATGGCCTTTCGCTCAGTGTGCGCTCGGGGAATCGCACGTCGGCGAACGGACCATCCCACCCCCAAGACCGATGTAAACCCCTCTGTCCCGATTCGGGCGCGAGTCGTACCCCTTACGGCGCATTGCGGAATCGCCCGGCGGCGCCTGGGCCGGGCATTAGCGGGACGCTTCTCGGTACGTTTCCCGGTACGACTGTGCGAAACGACAAGACGCCCGGGAACACGAGAACGGGTGACACCGGGGGGCCGGACGGCGTGGCCGGCGGGGGTCGGCCGCGTGCGTCGGGAGGGAGGCGGCCCGGCCGTCCCGTGGAGATCGCCACCAGGCCGGGCCAGGGCGGGGGAGAGGTGCCGGGGTGTTCGGACCACCCCTCGGGATGCGGTAATGTTTTCCCTGCACCCGGGCGATTAGCTCAGCGGGAGAGCACTTCGTTCACACCGAAGGGGTCACTGGTTCGATCCCAGTATCGCCCACCGGAATGCATTGTGATACGTGAGGCCCAGTCGATTATCGGCTGGGCCTCACGTGTATTTCCGGGAAATCCCCCGGAGATCACCCGCTAATCAGGCTGAGGATCAGTCACCAACCCTGCGGGGCGCGAGTTCTGCGCAGGTGTCGACCGTCCCCGGAAGGGGCGAGTTGTACGACCGGCTCGCAACGGTGCTACAGTTCTTCTCGTTGCCCGGGCGATTAGCTCAGCGGGAGAGCACTTCGTTCACACCGAAGGGGTCACTGGTTCGATCCCAGTATCGCCCACCGGACAGCACGCAGGCCCTGATCGGATTCCGATCAGGGCCTGCGGCACGTTCGAGGCCCGCCGTGGAACGGCTACGCCGCCGCCGAGCAGCCGTGCTCCGGCTCCAGCCGTCGGCCGCAGCCGCACCGCGCCGGCCGCAGCGGCCAGGACAGGTCCACCCGCTCCGGAGTCCCCGAGCGGTCGAACCACCGCTGCAACCCCCGCGCCTGCGCCGCGTGCCACACCGCCTGCCGCAGGTGCAGCTCCGCCGCCGACAACTCGCCCAGCGCCGCCGGGTACCGGGCGCCTATCCGCCGGGTCAGCGCCAGCGCCGCCGTCGCGTCCGCCGTCGCGTCGTGAGCACCGGTCAACTCCACCTCGTAGTGCGCACACAGGTCCGTCAGCGTCCGACGGCCCTTGCGGTACCGGTCCACGTGCTTGTCCAGCACCCGCGGATCGAGCACCACCAGCGGCGACGCCCCCAGACCGTCCGCCAGCGTCACCCCGTGGTGACGCCGCAACTCCCGGTCCAGCAGCGTCAGATCGTACGGCGCGTTCATCACCACCACCGGCCGCCCCGCCCGCGCCTGATCGGCCAGCGCGCGGGCCACCTCCGCCACCACCGTCCGCGCCGGACGGCCGTGCGCCCGCACCCGCTCGTCGCTGATGCCGTGCACCGCCCGGGCGCCGTCGGGGATCGGCACGCCCGGATCGGCGAGCCAGGTCGTGCCCAGCACCGGTGTGCCCGGGGCGAGTTGGACCACCAGGGAGGCCGAGACGATCCGATCGGACTCCACGTCCACGCCGGTGGTCTCGGTGTCGAAGGAGGCGAGTGGGCCGGTGTACCAGATCTGCTGCATGACTGCCCCTCAGACGAGCGTTCCGCGCCCGGTTGATACCCGCTTCTGACACCCGTTCAACCGTTTGGCCCAGGCCCGACCGGGGATCCTCACCGAGGGTGTCCCGCCCGGTCCCGGGCGGGCCCGGAGCCGGGGGAGGCCACGGGGCGATGGCACTGACCCAGCCGCAGCCGGACGGGGCGGCGGCCGTCCTGCGCGGCAACCTCGCCGTCACCGCCTGCATGGAGACCCTGCAGGTCGGCTACCTGCACGCCGTCGCCGCGGCCGCCGGCTGCTCGCTCTCCCAGCCCTTCCCCGACAACGGCATCGACTGGCACGTCAGCCACGGCTCCCGGGCGCACGAGGTCGACGACGAGGTCACCGTCAAGATCCAGCTCAAGGCCACCCAGCAGATCGCCCCCGAGCCGCCCGGCCCCTTCTTCAGCTTCACCCTCGACAACGAGCACCTGCGCAAACTCGCCCGCACCCGCGTCGCCGTCCCCCGCATCCTCGTCGTGATGCTGCTGCCCAGCCGCGTCGACGACTGGCTCCGCGCCCGGCCCGACGCCCTCGAACTGCGGCACTGCTGCTACTGGACCAACCTCGCCGGCCACCCCGTCACCGGCCGCCGGCGCACCAACGTCAGGGTCCCCACCGACAAGGTCTTCGACGACCGCGCGCTCTGCGACATCATGGCCCGGGTCGGCGCGGGCGAGAGCCCGTGACCGCCCGGCCCCGGCAGCGAGGAAGCACGCCCATGACAGCGCCGCACGGACTGCCCGACCCGGCCACCCTCGACCCCGCGGTGCTCGCCACCCTCCTCGCCCGCCACGGCTGGGTCCGCCGCGGCGGACCGGCCGCCCGCTACGGCCGCTGGACCCCGCCCGAGGACGAACCCGGCACCAGCCTCCTCGTCCCCGCCGACGACGGCTTCGACGACGCCGTCGAACTCCTCACCGACGCCGTCACCGCCCTCTCCCGCTCCCGCACCCCCTCCGCCCGCGCGGTCCTCCTCGCCCTCGCCGTCCCCGGCGACGAACTGCGCTGGCACCGCGACCTGCCCGGCCCCGCCGACGCCACCCCCTGGGACGACGCCGAACGCCTCCAGCAGGCCGCCCGCACCATGCTCGCCGCCGCCGCCAAGGCCGCCCGCATCCGCGCCGCCTACTTCGGCGCCCGCCTCGACGGACCCGCCGGACAGTTCCTCGACGGCGTCCTGGTCGTCGAACACGGCCCCGCCCTCACCGCCTACACCCCCGCCCCCGAGGGCCGCGCCGCCGTCACCACCCTGGTCCGCGCCCTCGAGGCCCTGCGCGACGCCGTCGACTACCGGCGGGTCAGCGGCGGACTCGACGCCGTCGAGAACGCCGTCCAGGCCGGAGTCAGCCGCGAACTCGTCCAGTCCGTCGAGGAACTCGTCCGCGGCACCACCGGCGCCCGCCTCACCGTCGCCTGGTCCGCCGCCACCGGAACCCCCGGCGGCTTCGGCGACCGCCGCGTCCTCCTCGACTTCTCACCCGGCGACCTCCCCGCCCTCGCCGAGGCCGCCGACCTCCTCGAAGGCCTCGAACCCGCCGTACCCGTCACCGTCACCGGCCTGATCGTCCGCCTCAAGCGCGCCGACCCCGCCGGGCCCGGCTCCGTACGGCTGCGCGTCCTCTCCGGCGCCGACGTCCGCGAACTCAAGATCAGCCTGCCCGACCCCGACTACCGGCTCGCCGTCGAGGCGCACCTCGCCGGCCGGCCCGTCCGCGTCTCCGGCCGCCTCGAACCCCACGGCGGCTTTCGTCGGCTCGGCCGCCCCCACGGCCTCGAACCGTGCGGCTGGGAGGAGGGCGAGCGCGAACAGCTGCTCAAGGGGCTCAGGGAAGGGGCCGAGGAGACATAGGTGCACGGTGCGGGTGGCGCGCTCGGTACCATCGTCACGCGCAGCGCTGTGCTGTGCCTCGATCCAGCACGTCAGGAGAGACCGGTGACGGACGTCCGGGTAATCATCAGCCGCGAACCCGATCGGGAAGAGCGCGTGGTGACGACGGGCACTACGGCCGCCGACCTCTTCGCCGACGACCGCTCGATCATCGCCGCCCGCGTCGGCGGCCAGCTCAAGGACCTCGCGTACGCCGTCCAGGACGGCGACGAGGTCGAGCCGGTCGAGATCGGCAGCAAGGACGGCCTCGACATCCTGCGCCACTCCACCGCGCACGTCATGGCCCAGGCCGTCCAGCAGCTCTACCCCGAGGCCAAGCTCGGCATCGGCCCGCCGGTCAAGGACGGCTTCTACTACGACTTCGACGTCGAGAAGCCCTTCCACCCCGATGACCTCAAGGCCATCGAGAAGCGCATGCAGGAGATCGTCAAGCGCGGGCAGAAGTTCTCCCGCCGTGTGGTCACCGACGAGGCCGCCGCCGAGGAGCTCGCCGCCGAGCCGTACAAGCTCGAGCTGATCGGCCTCAAGGGCTCCGCCGCCACCGCCGGCGAGGGCGCCGACGTCGAGGTCGGCGGCGCCGAGCTCACCATCTACGACAACCTGGACGCCAAGACCGGCGAGCAGTGCTGGGGCGACCTCTGCCGCGGCCCGCACCTGCCCAGCACCCGGCACATCCCGGCGTTCAAGCTGATGCGCAACGCCGCCGCGTACTGGCGCGGTAGCGAGCGCAACCCCATGTTGCAGCGCATCTACGGCACCGCCTGGCCGACCAAGGACGAGCTCAAGGCGCACCTGGACTTCCTCGTCGAGGCCGAGAAGCGCGACCACCGCAAGCTCGGCAACGAGCTCGACCTCTTCTCCATCCCCGAGGAGATCGGCTCCGGCCTCGCCGTCTTCCACCCCAAGGGCGGCGTCATCCGCCGCGCCATGGAGGACTACTCGCGCAAGCGGCACGAGGAAGAGGGCTACGAGTTCGTCTACACCCCGCACGCCACCAAGGGGAAGCTCTTCGAGAAGAGCGGCCACCTCGACTGGTACGCCGACGGTATGTACCCGCCCATGCAGCTCGACGAGGGCGTGGACTACTACCTCAAGCCGATGAACTGCCCGATGCACAACCTGATCTTCGACGCGCGCGGCCGCTCGTACCGTGAACTGCCGCTGCGCCTCTTCGAGTTCGGGACGGTGTACCGGTACGAGAAGTCGGGCGTCGTGCACGGCCTGACCCGCGCCCGCGGCTTCACGCAGGACGACGCGCACATCTACTGCACCCGCGAGCAGATGGCGGAGGAGCTGGACTCCACGCTGACCTTCGTGCTCAACCTGCTGCGGGACTACGGTCTGACGGACTTCTACCTGGAGCTGTCGACCAAGGACCCGGAGAAGTTCGTCGGCAGCGACGAGACCTGGGAGGAGGCCACTCGCGTTCTGGCCTCCGTGGCCGAGAAGCAGGGTCTGCCGCTGGTTCCGGACCCGGGCGGCGCGGCCTTCTACGGGCCGAAGATCTCGGTGCAGGCGAAGGACGCCATCGGCCGTACCTGGCAGATGAGCACCATCCAGCTGGACTTCAACCTGCCCGAGCGCTTCGACCTCGAGTACACGTCGGCGGACGGCTCGCGTCAGCGGCCGGTCATGATCCACCGGGCGCTCTTCGGCTCGATCGAGCGGTTCTTCGCGGTGCTGCTGGAGCACTACGCCGGTGCCATGCCGCCGTGGCTGGCTCCGGTGACCGTGACCGGCATCCCGATCACCGACGAGCACGTGCCGTACCTGCTGGAGGTCGCGGCCGAGCTGAAGAAGCAGGGCATCCGGGTCGAGGTGGACACCTCGGACGACCGGATGCAGAAGAAGATCCGCAACGCCCAGAAGGCCAAAACGCCGTACATGCTGATCGCCGGAAACGACGACGTCGAGGCGGGCGCGGTCTCCTTCCGCTACCGCAACGGCGAGCAGAAGAACGGCGTCCCCGTGGCGGACGCCGTGCAGGAGATCGTCGAGGCAGTGAAGAACCGCATCCAGGTGTGACGCGGTAATCGGACGACCACGCGCGGGGCAGGCTCTTGAAGAGTCTGCCCCGCAGGGCTTTGCCAGCCCGGTCGGGCGAATATGCTGATCAGCATGACGACTGAGCCGGAACTGCAGCGGGGCGTCGGGGAGCCGGACGGCTTCCGCCGCCTGTGGACCCCCCATCGGATGGCGTACATCCAGGGTGAGAACAAGCCCACCGGCCCGGCTCCGGACGACGGTTGCCCGTTCTGCTCGATCCCGTCGCTGAGCGACGAGGACGGGCTGATCGTCGCCCGCGGCTCCTCGGTCTTCGCGGTGCTCAACCTGTACCCGTACAACGGCGGGCACCTGATGGTCGTCCCGTACCGGCACGTCGCGGACTACACCGAGCTGGACGGGGTGGAGACGGCGGAGCTGGCCGTGTTCACCAAGAAGGCGATGACCGCGCTGCGGGCGGCCTCCGGGGCGCACGGGTTCAACATCGGGATGAACCAGGGCGCGGCGGCCGGCGCCGGGATCGCCGCGCACCTGCACCAGCACGTGGTGCCGCGCTGGGGCGGGGACACCAACTTCATGCCGGTGGTGGGCCACACCAAGGTCCTGCCGCAGCTGCTCGCGGACACCCGCAAGATGCTGGCCGAGGCCTGGCCGCAGGGCTGAGACACACCAAGAGGGGCCCGCCACCAGGGAGTTCGGTGGCGGGCCCCTCTTGGTGTCCGTACGGCTCAGCTGGCGTTGTAGACGTCGGTGTCGTACGGGCGGGTGCCCTGCGCCTCGGACTTGATGATCGAGGTGCGGGTCTTGAAGAACCGGTCCGCGTCGAGGTCGTGCTCCTGGAGGAACTCCAGGGTGGCCGCGGTGACGGCGTTGAGCACGGGGACGGAGGCGTTGGTCGCGTTGTCGATCATCGTCCGGCTGTCCCAGGCCCGGCCGACCCAGGAGTGCCGCAGGCCGAAGGGCTCGGGCAGGCCCATGCCGCCGCCGAGCCAGCCGAGCAGCCCGGGCGTCTTGTGGAAGGGGGCGCGGACGGCCTGGCGGACGACCTCGTCGTTGTCGATCAGGGGGAGCTTGACCGTCCGCTCCTCCCAGAACTTCACGGTCTTGGCGATCGACTTCTCCTTGTCCTTCGGCTTGTCGAAGAACACGCCCTTGATCGGGCCGAGCGCGTAGCCGGCCACGGAGATGGTCAGGACGTTGGCGAGGAGGGTGACCGTGACGGTGAAGGTGAGGACCAACTTGCCGTCGTGGGTGATGAACTGGGTGGCGATGTAGTGCCGGGGGCCGCCGGGGAAGGTCTGCTTGTCGGCGATGCCCTGGACGGCGAAGTCGCGCATCCGGTCGCCGTCCATGTCGGCGCTGCCGGGGCGGCTGATCTCGTCGGCGCCGTCGCTGATGTCGAAGACGACCCACTGCTTGATGGCGACGTTGGGGATGCCGCTGTTGGCGACGTGGCTGACGCCGAGGCCCTTGAGGTGGGCGGAGATCCGGCGGACGAGGTCCCAGGGGTGGAAGGCGCGGAAGTCGACGTGGCCCTCGGCGGGGTGGAGGGTGTCGGCGAGGCGCCACTCGCCCCAGCGGCGGCCGGCTCCGAGGATGCCCTTGGGGACGGCGTAGTGCTGGATGTTGGTCTCCTGCTCGGCCTCCAGGCGGCCGAGGCTGTCGCGCAGCTCGTTGGCCTTCTTGTCGAGGTCGTCGCGGGGGACGGCCTTGGCGACGGTGGCGGCCACGGCGCTGCCGCTGACGAGGTCCTCCCAGCGGCTGCGCAGGTCCACGGCGGAGCGCTCGACGATCCGGCGGGCGAGGTACCAGCCGAGGACCGGGGCGAGCATGGTGATCCGCAGGTAGAGGCCGAGGAATCCGGCGGCCGGCGGGCGGAACACGAGGACGAGGGCGAGGATCGAGGCGGCGATCAGGGCGATGGCGCCGTAGGCGTCGGCGCCGCGGGCGTTGTCGCGCTTGAGCCAGGCGCGCAGTTGGAAGGCGCCGAGCCAGATGAGCGTGCCGGGGAGGAAGAGCAGGGCGGTGAGGACGGTGACCGTGCTGAGCTTGCGGTCGCGCTCGTGGCGCAGTTCCTCGGCCGCGAGGCAGTGTTCGACGACCTGGCGGGTGTCGACGCCGAAGGAGGGGACGAGGGGCTTGCGTCCGCCGCCAATGGTGCGGGAGATCAGCGCCTTGCTGAACGCCTCGCCGGCGTTGGGGCGGAAGAGGGCGAAGCGGCCCTTCTTGGCGCTGCCGGAGGCGAGGGCGTCGACGAATCCGCCGACCTCGCCGTCGCGGTAGGCGGCGGAGGCGAGCGCCAGGCTGACGGCGGTCTGCGGGCCGGTGTCCGTCCGGGGTATCTGCGCACCCGGGGTCATGTCGAGTGTGGTCACGGTGGCGTCCCCTCCTCCCCTTGTCAGCGGCAGGTTACCGTGCCGCGGCACTGCTGCGCCGATGATCGTCTGAAGTGCCGTCAGTAGCAGGCCTGATCGGGGCGCAGCCCGTGCGCCTGAGGGGCATGATGCCCAGCTTCCGGGGGTTCGATACCCGGCGGGCGGGGGCGCGTGGGGGTGGAGGAGGATGGGAGGGAGAGTCGAGGTAGGGGAGGTTCGTTGTGAAGGACCCGGTGCTGGTTTTCGACGGGGACTGCGCGTTCTGTTCGTCCTGCGTGCGGTGGGGGGAGCGGTACCTGCGGCAGACATTGGCCTCGGGGGGCTGGGAGTCGGTGCCGTTCCAGTTCGCGGATCTGGCGGAGCTGGACGCGTTGGCGGGCGGCCGCGGTGAGGTGTCGGCGGAGCGGGCCGAGCGCGAGGTGCTGTGGGTGACGCCGTCGGGCCGGGTGTACGGGGGCGCGCAGGCGGTGGCGCGGCTGTTGATGCGTACGGGCGGGGCGTGGGCGTACCTGGGTGCGGTGGCGGCGTTGGCGCCGGTGCGGCCGGTGGTGGCGGTGGCGTACCGCTGGGTGGCGCGGAACCGGCACCGGATGCCGGGCGGTACGGCGGCGTGTGCGCTGCCGCCGCGCAAGCCCGTCCCGTCGGCAGAGGTCGGTAGGGGTCGGGGCGGGGTCGGGTCGGTCGCTGAGGGTCAGTCGGTGTAGCGCTCGGCGACGGCGGCGGGCATGGGTTCGTGGCGCAGGTGGGCGCGGGAGAACTCGGCGGTGCCGTGGGTGAGCGAGCGCAGGTCGACGGGGTAGCGGACGAGTTCGAGTTCGGGGACCTCGGCGCGCAGGAGGGTGGTGCCGGGGCTGCCGGTCTCGGTGCCGAGGACGCGGCCGCGGCGGGCGGAGAGGTCGCCGAGGACGGCGCCGAGGTAGTCGTCGGGCAGGAGGACGGTGACGGCGGCGACGGGTTCGAGCAGGCGGATGACGGCGTGCTCGGCGGCGTCGCGCAGGGCGAGGGCGGCGGCGGCCTGGAAGGCGTTGTCGGAGGAGTCGACGGAGTGGGCCTTGCCGTCGGTGAGGGTGACGCGGACGTCGACGAGCGGGTGGCCGGTGGCGACGCCCTTGGCGAGCTGGGCGCGGATGCCCTTCTCGACGGAGGGGATGAAGTGCTTGGGGACGGCTCCGCCGACGACGCTCTCCTGGAACTCGAATCCCGAGCCGGCGGGGAGGGGTTCGACCTCGAGGTCGCAGATGGCGTACTGGCCGTGGCCGCCGGACTGTTTGACGAGGCGGCCGTGGCCGGCGGCGGCGGTGCCGAAGGTCTCGCGCAGGGCGACCTTGGGTTCGACGGTGTCGACGTGGACGCCGTGGCGGGTGCGCAGCCGGTCGAGGACGACGTCGGCGTGGGCTTCGCCGGTGCACCAGAGGACGAGCTGGTGGGTGTCGGGGTTCTGTTCGACGCGCAGGGCGGGGTCTTCGGCGGCGAGGCGGGTGAGGGCCTGGGAGAGCTTGTCGTCGTCGGCCTTGCTGTGGGCTTCGACGGCGATGGGCAGGAGGGGGTCGGGGAGGGACCAGCCGTCGAGGTCGACGGGGTGGCCGGGGTCGTGGACGGTGTCGCCGGCGCGGGCGGTGGTGAGTTTGGCGGCGCAGACGAGGTCGCCGGCGACGGCGTGGGGGACGGGCCGCTGGAGTTTGCCGAAGGGGCTGGTGAGGGCGGTGACGCGTTCGTCGCCGTTCTGGTCGGCGGTGTGGGCGGGGCCGCTGAGGTGGATCCTCGTGTCGGGGCGCAGGGTGCCGGCGTAGAGGCGCAGGAGGCTGATGCGGCCGACGTAGGCGTCTCCGGTGACGCGGACGACCTGGGCGGCGAGGGGGGCGTCGGGGTCGCAGGCGGGTCCGGGGCGGGTGCGTTCGGCGGGGGTGGGGAAGGTGTGGGCGATGAGGTCGAGGAGTTCGGCGGCGCCGAGGCCGTTGTCGCTGGTGGGGACGGCGGGGTGGAGGGTGCCGGCGAGGACTTCGCGGCGCAGGCCGGCTTCGAGGGCGTCGGGGTCGAGGGTGTCGCCGTCGAGGTAGCGCTCCATGAGGGTGTCGTCCTGGCTGGAGATGGCTTCGACGAGGCTGTCGTGGGCGGGGCCGGTGTCGGGGGTCGGGGTGGTGTCGCCGTAGGTGTCGCCGGTGATGAGGTCGACGCTGCCGTCGGGGCGTCCGTCGTGGAAGACGGGGAGGAAGAGGGGCCGCAGGGTGTCGGGGCCGAGTTCGAAGGCGTCGTGGCAGAGGGCGAGGACGTCGTCGAAGCCGGTGCGGGCGAGGTCGAGTTTGGCGACGGCGATGGCGCGGGGGACGCCTTCGGCGGCGCATTCGCGCCAGAGGGCGCGGGTGGGGGCGGTGACGGGGTCGGTGGCGGAGACGACGAAGACGGCGGCGTCGGCGGCGTGGAGGGCCGCGCGCAGGTCGGCGGTGAAGTCGGGGTGGCCGGGCGGGTCGATCAGGTTGATCTTGACGCCCTTCCACTCGAGGGGGAGCAGGGAGAGCTGGACGGAGCGCTGCTGCTGGTGCTCGATGTCCTCGTGGTCGGAGACGGTGGTGCCGTCGACGACGCGGCCGGGGCGGCCGGTGGCGCCGGCGGCGTGGGCGAGGGATTCGGCGAGGGTGGTCTTGCCCACACCGCTCGCGCCGATGAGGGCGACGTTGCGCAGGCCCTGGGGGCCGGTGACGGCGGGTGCCTGGCCGGCTCGTGCCGTGCTGCGGTCGGGCATCGGGGTCTCCTCCCGTGGCGCCGAGGCTTGTCCCTCGCAGTCTAGGGTCCGTCCTCCCGGCGACGCTCGGTGTGGCGGGAGTGCCGAGCGGCGGTGCGTGCGACGGAGGGTGTCCCGGGCCTGGCTACGATGGGTGGGCCGGTCGGGCTGATCCGTCCGGCCGTCTGCCGCGTGTCCTGCGTCGGGCGGGTACCTGGGAGATCGGAGCGGCTGGGAAGGCCATGCTCAACAAATACGCGCGTGCCTTCTTCACACGTGTCCTCACCCCGTTCGCCGCGTTCCTGATCCGCCTGGGCGTGAGCCCGGACGCCGTGACGCTGATCGGTACGGCCGGTTCGGTGGCCGGTGCGCTGGTGTTCTTCCCGCGCGGGGAGTTCTTCTGGGGCACGATCACGATCACGCTCTTCATCTTCTCGGACCTGGTGGACGGGAACATGGCCCGGCAGCTGGGCCGGACCAGCAAGTGGGGGGCGTTCCTGGACTCCACGCTGGACCGGGTCGCGGATGCGGCGATCTTCGGCGGGCTGGCGATGTGGTACGCGGGCAAGGGTGACAACAACCTGCTGTGCGCGGTGGCGATCTTCTGTCTGTCGAGCGGTCTGATCGTCTCGTACACCAAGGCGCGGGCGGAGAGCCAGGGTCTGCCGTGCGACGTGTCGGGGCTGGTGGAGCGGGCCGAGCGGCTGGTGATCAGCCTGGTGGCGGCCGGGATCTCCGGCCTGCACACGTTCGGGGTGCCGTACGTGGAGTGGCTGCTGCCGGTGGCGTTGTGGCTGGTCGCGGCGGGCAGTCTCGTGACGGTGGTCCAGCGGATGGTGACGGTGCGCCGCGAGGCGTTCGAGGCCGACCGTGCGGCGGCCGGGAGTTGATGGGGGGCGTCCTGCGGTGACGGACCGACTGGTGTACTGGGCGTACGCGCTGGGCTGGGCGGTGCTGAAGCACCTGCCGGAGTCGTGGGCGCGGGCGCTGTTCGACGTGCTGGCGGACTACGCGTGGCGCAGGCGCGGCAAGCGGGTGCTGCAGCTGGAGGCGAATCTGCGCCGGGTGCGTCCGGGGCTGGACGAGGCCGGGCTGCGGGAGCTGTCGCGGGCCGGGATGCGCTCGTACATGCGGTACTGGATGGAGTCGTTCCGGCTGCCGGTGTGGAGCCGGGAGCGGGTGGCCAGGGACGTCCAGGTGGACGGCTTCGAGCTGCTGAAGGAGCACCTGGAGAACGGCCGGGGCGCGGTGATCGCGCTGCCGCACATGGCCAACTGGGACCTGGCGGGGACGTGGGTGGCGCAGAAGGGCCACCCGTTCACGACGGTGGCGGAGCGGTTGAAGCCGGAGCGGCTGTTCGACCGGTTCGTGGAGTTCCGGGAGGGCCAGGGCATGGAGGTCCTGGCGCTGACGGGCGGCTCGGTGAACGTGATCGGCACGCTGGCGCGGCGGCTGCGCGCGGGGAAGATGGTCTGCCTGGTGGGGGACCGCGACCTCTCGGAGGCGGGCATCGAGGTGTCGTTCTTCGGGGAGACGACGCGGATGCCGGCCGGTCCGGCGGCGCTGTGCCAGCGGACGGGGGCGGCGCTGCTGCCGGTGACGCTCTGGTACGACGGGCCGGTGCTGCGGGGGCGCATCCACCCGGAGGTGGTGGACCCGCAGGTGGGCGACCGCAAGGAGCGGACGCTGGCGATGACGCAGGCGATGGCGGACATCTGGGAGCGGGGGATCGCCGAGCACCCGCAGGACTGGCACATGCTGCAGAAGTTCTGGCTGGCCGACCTTCCCGTCCGTGAGACCGTGGTCGGGAAGTCGGTGCCGGTGCCGGTCGCGGAGCCGGCGGCGGAGGCGACCGGGCCGTGATCCGGCCCTATCGAAGGAGCTTGAGGAACCCGTGAAGATCGGCATCGTCTGCCCGTACGACTGGGACGTCCCCGGTGGGGTGCAGTTCCACATCCGGGACCTGGCCGAGCACCTGATCGGTCTGGGGCACGAGGTGTCGGTGCTGGCGCCGGCCGAGGACGACGAGGCGCTGCCGCCGTACGTGGTCTCGGCGGGGCGGGCGGTGGCGGTGCCGTACAACGGGTCGGTGGCGCGGCTGAGCTTCGGCTTCCTGTCGGCGGCCCGGGTGCGGCGGTGGCTGCACGAGGGGCGGTTCGACATCCTGCACGTGCACGAGCCGGCGTCCCCGAGCCTGTCGATACTGGCCGCGTGGTCGGCGTCCGGGCCGATGGTGGCGACGTTCCACACCTCGAACCCGCGCTCGCGGGCGATGATCGCGGCTTCGCCGATCCTCCAGCCGGGGCTGGAGAAGATCCGGGCCCGGATCGCGGTGTCGGAGTACGCGCGCCGCACGCTGGTGGAGCACCTGGGCGGGGACGCGGTGGTGATCCCCAACGGGGTGGACGTGGGGTTCTTCGCGGCGGCGGAACCGGACGAGCGCTGGACGGGCCACGCGGCCAAGGGGGAGCCGGGCACGATCGGCTTCATCGGGCGGATCAACGAGCCGCGCAAGGGGCTGCCGACGCTGCTGGCGGCGCTGCCGAGGATTCTGGAGGAGCGCCCGGGGGTGCGCCTGCTGGTGGCGGGCAAGGGGGACGAGGAGGAGGCCGTCGCGGGCCTGGCGCCGGAGGTGCGGCGGCAGGTGGAGTTCCTGGGGATGGTGTCGGACCGGGAGAAGGCGCGGCTGCTGCGCAGCGTGGACCTGTACGTGGCGCCGAACACGGGCGGGGAGAGCTTCGGGATCATCCTGGTCGAGGCGATGTCGGCGGGGGCGCCGGTGCTGGCGAGCGACCTGGACGCGTTCAAGCAGGTGCTGGACGGCGGGGACGCGGGGGAGCTGTTCCCGGTGGAGGACGCGGAGGCGCTGGCGCGTACGGCGCTGCGGCTGCTGGGGGATCCGGCGCGGCTGGAGGAGCTGGGCAAGGCGGCCTCGCGGCACGTGCGGCGCTTCGACTGGTCGACGGTGGGGGCGGACATCCTGGCGGTGTACGAGACGGTGACGGCGGGCGAGGCGGCCGTGGTCGAGGAGGACGTGCGGGGCGGGCGTCGCAGCCGGTTCGGGCTGGCCCGGGACTGAGGGCTCCCGTACGGGGGGTCTAGGGTCGGGCCGACAGCACACCGCTCGATCGTTCGGGAGCAGTTCGATGCCGCAGATTTCCGTGGAGTACTCGTCGTCGCTGGCCGGTACCTTCGACCGCCGGGGCCTGGGCCTGGCGATCAACCGGCTGGCGGAGCAGACGATCGACGCGAAGCCGGAGGCCTGCAAGACGGTGTTCCGGCAGGTGGAGGCGCTGGTGGTGGGCACCAGCGGGCGGGCCGGGGACGCGCAGGTGTTCGTGGACTTCCAGATCTTCCCGGGGCGCAGCCCGGAGGCGAAGGCGGCGCTGAGCGAGGGCGTGCTGGGGCTGCTGGCCAGGTTCGTGCGGCCGGAGCGGGGCGGTCGGCTGTTCACGGCGGTGAACGTGGTGGACATCGACCGGGACAGCTACAGGTCGACGTCCGTCGAGGGGTGAGCCGGTGACACCCGGTAACGTAGCGGCCCGTGACTACCTGGATCTGGGCCGGCGTGGCCGTGGTGCTGTTCGGCATGTACCTGAGTTGGACGGCCGGTCGGCTGGACCGGCTGCACGCCCGGATCGACGCCGCGCGGGCGGCCCTGGACGCGCAACTGGTCCGTCGGGGGTCGGTGGCGATGGAGTTGGCCACATCTTCGCTGCTGGATCCGGCGGCCTCCCTGCTGCTGCTGGACGCGGCGCACGCGGCGCGGCAGGCGGAGGACGAGCAGCGCGAGGTGGCGGAGAGCCGGCTGAGCCTGGCGCTGCGGGCGGTGCTGGAGGAGCCGGAGCAGGTGGCCGCGCTGCGGGCGGAGCCGGGCGGCGAGGATGCGGTTCGTGATCTGACGGCCGCCGTGCGGCGGGTGCCGATGGCCCGCCGGTTCCACAACGACGCGGTGCGGGCGGCGCGGGCGGTGCGCGAGCACCGGCTGGTGCGGTACTTCCGTCTGGCGGGGAACGCGCCGTTCCCGATGGCGTTCGAGATGGACGACGCCCCGCCGCCCGCTCTCACGCCGGAGGGGGCGCCCGCTTAGGGTGTCCCCCGGATACGGCCTGTTTGTCGCATCCCGTCGTCCGGGCTGGACTTGGTGGCGCATGGTTGGGCCACCCGATCTGCCTACCATAGGGCGATAGCACTTACATCCTTCGAGTGAGGTCTCACGTGTCCACCACCCCCATCACCGCAGACCAGCCGCAGATCGGCACCGCCCGGGTCAAGCGGGGCATGGCCGAGCAGCTCAAGGGCGGTGTGATCATGGACGTGGTCAACGCCGAGCAGGCCAAGATCGCCGAGGACGCGGGCGCGGTGGCCGTCATGGCGCTGGAGCGGGTTCCGGCGGACATCCGCAAGGACGGCGGCGTGGCCCGCATGTCCGACCCGAACATGATCGAGGAGATCATCGGCGCGGTCTCCATCCCGGTGATGGCGAAGTCCCGCATCGGCCACTTCGTCGAGGCCCAGGTGCTCCAGTCGCTCGGCGTCGACTACATCGACGAGTCCGAGGTCCTGACCCCGGCCGACGAGGTCAACCACTCCGACAAGTGGGCGTTCACCACCCCCTTCGTCTGCGGCGCCACCAACCTGGGCGAGGCCCTGCGCCGCATCGCCGAGGGCGCGGCCATGATCCGCTCGAAGGGCGAGGCCGGCACCGGCAACGTCGTCGAGGCCGTCCGCCACCTGCGCCAGATCAAGAACGAGATCGCCAAGCTGCGCGGCTTCGACAACAACGAGCTGTACGCCGCCGCCAAGGAGCTGCGCGCCCCGTACGAGCTGGTCAAGGAGGTCGCCGAGCTCGGCAAGCTGCCGGTCGTGCTGTTCTCCGCCGGTGGCGTGGCCACCCCGGCCGACGCCGCGCTGATGCGCCAGCTGGGCGCCGAGGGCGTCTTCGTCGGCTCCGGCATCTTCAAGTCCGGCGACCCGGCCAAGCGCGCCGCCGCCATCGTGAAGGCCACCACCTTCTTCGACGACCCGAAGATCATCGCGGACGCCTCGCGCAACCTGGGCGAGGCCATGGTCGGCATCAACTGCGACACCCTGCCGGAGACCGAGCGCTA
This sequence comes from Kitasatospora sp. NPDC101183, assembly GCF_044767945.1. Classification (NCBI taxonomy): domain Bacteria; kingdom Bacillati; phylum Actinomycetota; class Actinomycetes; order Kitasatosporales; family Streptomycetaceae; genus Kitasatospora; species Kitasatospora sp. NPDC101183. The sequence continues at coordinate 150,198 of NZ_JBIWOW010000014.1, forward strand.
CGCCAACCGCGGCTGGTAGTCGCCCCTCCCGCACAGCCGGCCCGCCGCAGCGCCTCGGCGCGCGGCGGGCCGTGCCACGCACGTCCGTCGCAACGATCGATTGAGGTTGAAGACCGTGAGCACTCCTGTCATCGGCGTCCTCGCCCTGCAGGGCGACGTCCGCGAGCACCTGGTGGCGCTGGCCGAGGCCGACGCGCTCGCCCGTCCGGTGCGCCGTGCCGAGGAGCTGGCGGAGGTCGACGCGCTGGTGATCCCCGGCGGGGAGTCCACCACCATGTCCAAGCTGGCGCTGCTGTTCGACGTGATGCAGCCGGTGCGCGACCGGGTCGCCGCCGGGATGCCGGTGTACGGCACCTGCGCCGGGATGATCATGCTGGCCGACAAGATCCTGGACGGCCGCGAGGACCAGGAGAGCGTCGGCGGCATCGACATGACCGTGCGCCGCAACGCCTTCGGGCGCCAGAACGAGTCCTTCGAGTCCGGGGTCTCCTTCGCCGGCCTGGGCGAGCAGCCGGTGCACGGCGTGTTCATCCGCGCCCCCTGGGTCGAGGAGGTCGGCGCGGGCGTCGAGGTGCTGGCCGAGCTGCCCGCCGCGGACGGCCCGGACAGCCGGATCGTGGCCGTGCGCCAGGGCAACCTGCTGGCCACCTCGTTCCACCCGGAGCTGACCGGCGACCACCGGGTGCACGCCTACTTCGTACGGATGGTCGAGGAGCACCTGGCCGCCTCGTAGCCGTGTGCGCTCCACCGGTGACGACACCGGTAAGATCTCATCTGTTTCATTTCCATTTGGCGACGTAAAGGAGCTGGCGATGTCCGGCCACTCTAAGTGGGCTACCACCAAGCACAAGAAGGCCGTGATCGACGCCAAGCGCGGCAAGCTCTTCGCCAAGATGATCAAGAACATCGAGGTGGCGGCACGCACCGGCGGTGCTGACCCGGCGGGCAACCCGACGCTCTTCGACGCCATCCAGAAGGCCAAGAAGAGCTCGGTCCCGAACAAGAACATCGACAGCGCGGTCAGCCGCGGCGCCGGCACCGAGGCCGGTGGCGCCGACTACCAGACGATCATGTACGAGGGCTACGGCCCGAACGGCGTCGCGGTGCTCATCGAGTGCCTCACCGACAACCGCAACCGCGCGGCCTCCGACGTCCGCGTCGCGATGACCCGCAACGGCGGCAACATGGCCGACCCGGGTTCGGTCTCGTACCTCTTCAACCGCAAGGGCATCATCATCGTGCCCAAGGCGGACGGCGTGGACGAGGACAAGGTGACCGAGGTCGTCCTCGATGCCGGCGCGCTGGACGTCACCGACCTCGGTGACAGCTTCGAGGTCATGAGCGAGGCGACCGACCTGGTGGCCTGCCGCACCGCGCTCGTGGACGCCGGGATCGACTACGACTCGGCCGATGCCAACTTCGTCGCCGACCTGCAGATCCCGCTGGACGCCGACGGCGCCCGCAAGATCTTCAAGCTGATCGACGCGCTGGAGGACAGCGACGACGTGCAGAACGTCTTCGCCAACTTCGACATCCCCGCTGAGGTCGAGGCGGAGCTCGACGCCGAGTAGCAGCGGCGGGTGATCGTTCCCACGGCCCGGCCCGGTGGTCCCAGGACCGCCGGGCCGGTGTCGTCGGGCGGGGTTGTCGGACCCGGCGGGTAGCCTTCGCAGGTCGGAGACGGTGACGAGACGGGCGGGGCGAAGTGGTACGGGTACTGGGCGTGGACCCGGGGCTGACCAGGTGCGGGGTCGGCGTGGTCGAGGGCGCGCCGGGCCGGCCGCTGCGGATGGCCGGGGTCGGCGTGGTGCGCACGCCCGCCGAGGCGGAGATCGGGCAGCGGCTGCTGCTGGTCGAGCAGGGCATCGAGGCCTGGCTGGACGAGCACCGGCCGGACCTCGTCGCGGTCGAGCGGGTCTTCGCCCAGCACAACGTCCGCACCGTGATGGGCACCGCGCAGGCCAGCGCCGTCGCGATGCTCTGCGCGACGCGGCGGGGCATCCCCGTCACCCTGCACACCCCGAGCGAGGTCAAGGCCGCCGTCACCGGCTCCGGCCGGGCCGACAAGGCCCAGGTCACGGCCATGGTGCAGCGGCTGCTGCGGCTGGACGCCCCGCCCAAGCCCGCCGACGCGGCCGACGCGCTGGCGCTGGCCATCTGCCACATCTGGCGCGGTGGCACGACCAACCGGCTGCAGGCCGCCGTCCAGGCGGCCCGCGCCACCCCCGTGAAAGGACCGACCAGGTGATCGCCTTCGTCCAAGGGCCCGTGGCGGCCGTCTCCTCCGGCGTCGCGGTGATCGAGGTCGGCGGCGTCGGCATGGCCGTCCAGTGCACCCCGAACACCCTGGCCGGGCTCCGGCTCGGCGAGCCGGCCCGGCTGGCGACCTCCCTGGTCGTCCGCGAGGACTCGCTGACGCTGTTCGGCTTCGCCGACGACGACGAGCGCGGGATCTTCGAGATCCTCCAGGCCGCTCCGGGCGTCGGCCCCAAGCTGGCGCAGGCCATCCTCGGGGTGCACAGCCCCGACGCGCTGCGCGCCGCGGTCGCCGGCGGGGACGAGAAGGCGCTGGTCGCCGTCCCCGGCATCGGCAAGGCGAAGGCGGCGAAGCTGCTGCTGGAGTACAAGGACAAGCTGGGCGCCCCGCACGGCGCCGTGCCCGCGCAGAAGCCCATCGCCTCGGGCCCCGCGCCGTGGAGCGAGCAGCTGCACTCCGCGCTGACCGGCCTCGGCTACGCCCCGCGCGAGGCCGACGAGGCGGTCGCCGCCGTCACGCCGGAGGCCGAGGCGCAGGCCGTGACGGACGTGGGCGCCCTGCTGCGGCTGGCGCTGCGCGGCCTCAACCGGGCACGCTGAACAGCCACTTGACGATCTGTCCGTTTGTCGACCCGGGAGCCCGCAGAGAATGAGTCCGTACGACTCCGAGCCCGCCGACCGTCTGGTCACGGCCGCCGCCGACGGCGAGGACCAGGCGGTGGAGGCGGCGCTGCGCCCCAAGCTGCTGGACGAGTTCATCGGCCAGGAGCGCGTGCGCGAGCAGCTGTCCCTGGTGCTCCAGGCGGCCCGCAAGCGCGGCAGTGCGCCCGACCACGTCCTGCTGAGCGGCCCTCCCGGGCTCGGCAAGACCACCCTGTCCATGATCATCGCCGCCGAGCTGGGCGCCCCGATCCGGATCACCTCCGGCCCGGCCATCCAGCACGCGGGCGACCTCGCGGCGATCCTCTCCTCGCTCACCGAGGGCGAGGTGCTCTTCCTCGACGAGATCCACCGGATGTCCCGGCCGGCCGAGGAGATGCTCTACATGGCGATGGAGGACTTCCGGGTCGACGTGATCGTCGGCAAGGGCCCGGGCGCCACCGCCATCCCGCTGGAGCTTCCGCCGTTCACGCTGGTCGGCGCGACCACCCGGGCCGGCCTGCTGCCGCCCCCGCTGCGCGACCGCTTCGGCTTCACCGGGCACATGGAGTTCTACGCCCCGGCCGAGCTCCAGCGGGTCGTGCGCCGCTCGGCCACCCTGCTGGACGTGGAGATAGACCCGGCCGGCGCGGCCGAGATCGCCGGGCGCTCGCGCGGCACCCCGCGCATCGCCAACCGGCTGCTGCGCCGGGTCCGGGACTTCGCCCAGGTCAGGCACGACGGCGTGGTCACCGTCGAGATCGCCGCGCAGGCCCTGGACGTGTACGAGGTCGACGCGCGCGGCCTGGACCGGCTCGACCGGGCGGTGCTGGACGCGCTGCTGCGGCTGTTCGGCGGCGGCCCGGTCGGCCTGTCCACCCTGGCCGTGGCCGTGGGGGAGGAGTCGGAGACGGTCGAGGAGGTGGCCGAGCCCTTCCTGGTGCGCGAGGGCCTGCTCGCCCGGACGCCGCGCGGGCGCATCGCCACCGCCGCCGCGTGGCAGCACCTCGGCCTCACCCCGCCGCTCCAGCCCACCCGTGGCACGGCGCTGCCGCCCCAGCCGGAGCTGTTCGGGCCGGGCGAAAGCTGACTGCTGGTGGTCCGAACGAGTGAGACGGACCTGCTGTTCCCGGTGCCCTCCGCCCCGGTGGGCGATGGGGGGCCGGGGGGAGAAGTCCGGGGAAAGCGTGGAGACGGAGGGTCGCCAGTTCCGGCGACAGGATGCGATGCTTGGCGTTGTCCGATCAGTTCGGGGTCGCCTAGACTCCGCCGGACCGCCCCTCTCAACCGACGGGCCGACCAATACCACACAGGCCGTCGACCGGCGGCCCGTAAAGGACCCTGGCTGCCGTGCAATACATCATCCTCCTCCCCCTCCTCCTCATGGTCGTGGCCATGTTCCGGGCGAACAAGAAGCGCCAGGCGCAGATGCAGCAGACGCAGACCGCGCTGCAGCCCGGGGCGGGGGTGCGCACCATCGGTGGCATGTACGCCCTGGTGAAGGCGGTCAACGAGGAGACCGTCGAGCTGGAGGTCGCGCCCGGGGTGGTCTCCCACTTCACCAAGAGCGCCATCGCGGCGGTCCTGGAGTTCCAGGAGTACGACGCGATCATCAACGGCCGCCCCGCCGAGGACGAGCTGTCCGAGGCCGAGGCCGAGGCGGAGCCCGAGGACGCGGTGTCGGTCGAGGAGAAGCCGCTGTCGCTGAGCAAGGACGGCGGCGAGAAGGGCGACGCGGAGGGCGGGGCTCCCGCCGGCAAGTAAGACGGTCGGGCACTCGCCCGGCCGCGCGGCGCAGTGCCGCGAGCCCACAGGACCTCAGGGCCGCAGAACCGCCATGTCCCCCGTCCAACCACGAGTCGGCCGGGGGACCGGTACGGGACGTGGCATGGACAGGGAGAAACGAGCAAGGTGGCAACACCCAAGTCGCGCCCGCGCGACGGCTACCCAGGGCGGGCGCTGGCCCTCATCCTGGTCGTCACCGTCGGACTGGTCGCCCTCATGTTCGGGACGGGCAACACCAAGCCCCGGCTCGGGATCGACCTCGCCGGTGGCACCAGCATCACGCTGACGGCGAAGTCGACCGATCCCAAGGCGCTCTCCAAGGCCAACATGGACACGGCCGTGGGGATCATCGAGCGCCGCGTCAACGGCATGGGTGTCTCCGAGGCGGAGGTCCAGACCCAGGGGTCGGACACGATCATCGTGAACATCCCCAAGGGCGGTGACCGGCAGAACGCGGCGGACCAGGTGGGGACCACCGCGAAGCTGTACTTCCGCCCGGTCCTGGCCGTCGCTCCCAGCGGCCTCCAGGCCCAGCCGCCCGCCTCCACGCCGTCCGCCGGCGCCACCGGCACCCCGGCGGCCACCCCGGCCGCGGGCGCCTCCGCCCCGGCGAGCACCGGCGCGAGCGCCCCGGCCGCCGGCGCGCCGTCGGCCTCCGCCACCAAGCAGGGCCGCCCGGCCAGCGAGGCGCTGGCCGCCGAGTCCACTCCGTCCGCCGTCGCGACCGCCCCGGCCTCCGCTCCGGCGGCCCCGGCCAGCGGCGCGCCCACGGCTCCGGTCCAGGCGCAGCCGAACCCGGCGGCCGACCCGACCGCCGCCCTGACCCAGGGCGCCGTCCCGCCGGAGCTGGCCGCGGCCTTCGCCGCGCTGGACTGCACCAAGCCGGACGTCCGCGCCTCCCAGACCGGCACCGAGGACAAGTCCGTGGTCGCCTGCTCCCAGAACGCCGACAAGGGCGTCTGGGAGAAGCTGGCGCTCGGCCCGGTGGCCGTCAAGGGCGCGGACATCTCCAAGGCCCAGGCCGGCATCGACACCCAGCAGGGCGGCGGCTGGCAGATCCAGCTGCAGTTCAACGACAAGGGCACCAACGCCTTCGCCGACATCACCACCAAGCTCGCCTCGATGACCGCCCCGGCCAACCAGTTCGCCATCGTGCTGGACAACCAGGTCGTCTCGCACCCGAACGTCCGGGGCCCGATCCCCGGCGGCAGCGCGGTGATCACCGGCCAGTTCAGCCAGGCCGAGGCGCAGGACCTCGCCAACGTGCTCAGCTACGGCGCCCTGCCGCTGGAGTTCAGCAAGGGCGACGTCACCACCGTCTCCCCGCAGCTCGGCAGCGACCAGCTCAAGGCGGGCATGATCGCGGGCGCGATCGGCATGATGCTGGTCATCGCCTACTCGGTGATCTACTACCGCGGCCTCGGCCTGGTCTCGATCGCCGGTCTGCTCGTCTCGGCGGCCCTGACCTACTCGATCATGAGCCTGCTCGGCGGCGGGATCGGCTTCGCGCTGAACCTGCCGGCCGTCTGCGGCGCGATCGTGGCGATCGGTATCACCGCGGACTCCTTCATCGTGTACTTCGAGCGCATCCGCGACGAGGTCCGCGAGGGCGCCCCGCTGCGCCCGGCGGTCCAGCGGGCCTGGCCGCGCGCCCGGCGCACCATCCTGGTTTCGGACTTCGTGTCGTTCCTCTGTGCCGCGGTGCTCTACGTGGTCTCGGTCGGCAAGGTCCAGGGCTTCGCCTTCACGCTCGGCCTGACCACCGCGCTCGACGTCGTGGTGATCTTCCTCTTCACCAAGCCGATGATCACCCTGCTGGCCCGCCGCAAGTTCTTCTCGGACGGTCACCCGTGGTCCGGCCTGGATCCCAAGCGTCTGGGCGCCCGCCCGCCGCTGCGCAGCACCCGTCGTCGTAGTTCCTCCTCCTCTGCCGCCGTGAAGGAGGCCTGACACCGTGTCACGCTTCTCCAATCTGGGCCACCGGCTCTACCAGGGCGAGGTCAGCTTCGACTTCGTCGGGCGCCGCAAGCTCTGGTACTCCATCTCCGGCGTGATCGTGCTCGTCGCGGCGATCGGCCTGGCCATGGGCCTGCACCTGGGCATCGAGTTCAAGGGCGGCTCGGTCTACACCGTCAACAAGCCCGGGCTCACCGTCTCGCAGGCGCAGGAGACCGCCGACGGGATCGTCTCCTCGCACCCGCTGGTGCAGTCGACGGACAACGGCAAGATCCGCATCCAGGTCAGCACCGACGAGACGAAGAGCTCGGACCAGATCCGCGACGAGCTCTCCAAGAAGCTCTCCGTGCCGCTGGACACCGTCGAGGCCCAGGTGATCGGCCCCAGCTGGGGCAAGCAGATCTCCCAGAAGGCGCTCACCGGTCTGATCGTCTTCATGATCCTGGTGACGGTCTACCTGGCGATCGCCTTCGAGTGGCGGATGGCGCTGGCCGCCCTGGTCGCGCTGATCCACGACCTCCTGATCACCATCGGGGTGTACGCCCTGGTGGGCTTCGAGGTCACCCCGGGTACGGTGATCGGCTTCCTGACGATCCTCGGGTACTCGCTCTACGACACGGTCGTCGTCTTCGACACCGTGAAGGAGAACACCAAGGGGCTCACCAAGCAGAACAAGCTCACCTACAGCGAGGCGGCCAACGCGGGCCTCAACCAGACCCTGGTGCGCTCGCTCAACACCACCGTCGTGGCGCTCCTCCCGGTGGCCGCGCTGCTGTTCATCGGCGGCGGCTTCCTGGGCGCCGGCACCCTGAACGACATCTCGCTCGCGCTGTTCATCGGCCTCGCGGCCGGTGCCTACTCCTCGATCTGCGTCGCCACCCCGCTGCTGGCGCAGCTCAAGGAGGAGCAGCCCGAGATGAAGGCGCTGCGCAAGCGCGTCCTGCAGCACCGGGCGTCGGCCGCGGCCAAGGCCGAGGCCGCGGACGCGGCGGACGCCCCGGCCGGGGGCGACGAGGAGGACGCCCAGCCTGCGGGTATGGTCGGTCAGCGCGGCAAGGCCGCCGGCACCACGCGTGCCAAGGGCCGTCCGTCCACCAAGCGCTGACCCCCGAGACCCGAGGACACCAACCGTGACCACCGCCGACACCACCTTGGCCCAGCTGCTGAACAGCCGGATCAGGGACGTCCCCGACTACCCGAAGCCGGGCGTGCTGTTCAAGGACATCGCGCCGCTGCTCGCCGACGCCGAGGCCTTCGGCGCCCTCACCCGGGCGCTGGCGGACCGGGCGAAGGAGCTGGGGGCGACCAAGGTGGTGGGCCTGGAGGCGCGCGGCTTCGTGCTGGCGGCCCCGGCGGCCTTCGCGGCCGGGCTCGGCTTCGTGCCGATCCGCAAGCAGGGCAAGCTGCCCGGCGAGGTGTTCCGGCGCTCGTACGAGCTGGAGTACGGCTCGGCGACGCTGGAGGTGCAGTGCGACGCCTTCGAGCCGGGCGAGAAGGTGCTGGTGGTGGACGACGTGCTGGCCACGGGCGGCACCATCGGCGCCTCGCTCGACCTGGTGAAGGAGGCCGGCGCCGAGCTCGTGGGCGTCGTGGTGCTGATGGAGCTGGGCTTCCTGGACGGCCGCGCGCGGCTGGCCGGGCACCTGGGCGCGGCTCCGCTGGAGACCCTGGTCACGGTCTGAACGACGGGACCCTGAGGGCGGCGGTCGGATCATCCGACCGCCGCCCTTCCGTTTGCGGCCCGGCCGACTGAACACCGGGCCTTGCGGCTCGGTACCATGAAGATTCATCCCCTCCCGGCGCAACGACCGCACGGTCCCCGGCAGGGGCCGGCCCGGTGCCCCGAGGAGTGTCCTTGCCCGACGAGGTTGTGCCCACGGCCCCAGCGGCCGCCCCCGACACCGGTACCACGCCCTCGGGGGCCACCCCGGCACGCCCGGCGCCGACCTCCCCGCGCTCCCCCGGCACCTCCGGTCGCGGCTCCTCCGGCGGCATGCGCGCCCGCCTCGCCCGCCTCGGCGGCCAGCGCTCCAGCGTGCTCAACCCCGTCCTGGAGCCGCTGTTCCGCTCGATCCGGGCCAACGACCCCAAGGCCGACCCGGCGCTGCTGCGCGACATCGAGCGCGCCTACGCCGTCGCCGAGAAGTGGCACCGCGGGCAGAAGCGCAAGAGCGGGGACCCGTACATCACCCACCCGCTGGCCGTCGCGACCATCCTGGCCGAGCTGGGCATGGACGCCCCGACGCTGATGGCCGGGCTGCTGCACGACACCGTCGAGGACACCGACTACGGCCTGGAGACCCTGCGCAAGGACTTCGGCGACTCGGTGGCCCTGCTGGTGGACGGCGTCACCAAGCTCGACCGGGTCAAGTTCGGCGAGGCCGCGCAGGCCGAGACCGTCCGCAAGATGGTCGTCGCGATGGCCAAGGACCCGCGCGTCCTGGTGATCAAGCTGGCCGACCGCCTGCACAACATGCGCACCATGCGCTACCTCAAGCGGGAGAAGCAGGAGAAGAAGGCCCGCGAGACGCTGGAGATCTACGCCCCGCTGGCGCACCGGCTGGGCATGAACACCATCAAGTGGGAGCTGGAGGACCTCGCCTTCGCGATCCTCTACCCCAAGATGTACGACGAGATCGTGCGCCTGGTCGCCGAGCGGGCCCCCAAGCGGGACGAGTACCTGGCGACCGTCATCGACCAGGTCCAGGCGGACCTGCGCGGGGCCCGGATCACCGCCTCCGTGACCGGGCGGCCGAAGCACTACTACTCGGTCTACCAGAAGATGATCGTCCGGGGCCGGGACTTCGCGGAGATCTACGACCTGGTGGGCATCCGGGTCCTCGTCGACACCGTCCGCGACTGCTACGCGGCGCTGGGCACCATCCACGCGCGGTGGAACCCGGTGCCGGGGCGGTTCAAGGACTACATCGCGATGCCCAAGTTCAACATGTACCAGTCGCTGCACACGACGGTGATCGGGCCCGGCGGCAAGCCCGTCGAGCTGCAGATCCGCACCTTCGACATGCACCGGCGGGCCGAGTACGGCATCGCCGCGCACTGGAAGTACAAGCAGCGCGCCGTCGCCGGGGCCTCCAAGGTCCGCACCGACACCCCGACGCAGACGCGCAAGGACGACAAGGCCGGCGCCGTCAACGAGATGGCCTGGCTGCGGCAGCTGCTGGACTGGCAGAAGGAGACGGCCGACCCGGGCGAGTTCCTGGAGTCGCTGCGCTTCGACCTGGCCAGCAACGAGGTCTTCGTCTTCACCCCCAAGGGCGACGTCATAGCGCTGCCCGCCGGCGCGACCCCCGTCGACTTCGCCTTCGCGGTGCACACCGAGGTCGGCTACCGGACGATAGGCGCCCGGGTCAACGGCCGCCTGGTGCCGCTGGAGTCGACGCTGGAGAACGGCGACGCCGTCGAGGTGTTCACCTCCAAGGCGGAGAACGCCGGGCCGTCCCGGGACTGGCTGGGCTTCGTCAAGTCCCCGCGCGCCCGCAACAAGATCCGCGCCTGGTTCTCCAAGGAGCGCCGCGAGGAGGCGATCGAGCACGGCAAGGAGGCGATCGTCCGGGCGATGCGCAAGCAGGGCCTGCCGATCCAGCGGATCCTCACCGGGGACTCGCTGGTCACGCTGGCCCACGAGATGCGCTACCCCGACATCTCCTCGCTCTACGCCGCGATCGGCGAGGGGCACGTCGCCGCGCAGAACATCGTGCAGAAGCTCGTCCAGGCGCTCGGCGGCGAGGAGGGCGCCACCGAGGACCTGGCGGAGACCGCCACCCCGACGCACGACAACCGCCGGGCGGTGCGCCGCCGGGCCAAGGGCGACCCGGGCGTGATCGTCAAGGGCGTCGAGGACGTCTGGGTCAAGCTGTCCCGCTGCTGCACGCCGGTGCCGGGGGACCCGATCGTCGGCTTCGTCACCCGGGGCAACGGCGTCTCGGTGCACCGCGCGGACTGCGTCAACGTCGAGGCGCTGAGCCAGCAGCCCGAGCGGATGATCGACGTCGAGTGGGCGGCCACCCAGTCCTCCGTCTTCCTGGTGGCCATCCAGGTCGAGGCGCTGGACCGCTCCCGGCTGCTCTCGGACGTCACCCGGGTGCTCTCCGACCAGCACGTCAACATCCTGTCGGCGGCCGTCCAGACCTCCCGGGACCGGGTGGCGATGAGCCGGTTCACCTTCGAGATGGGCGACCCGAAGCACCTGGGCCACGTGCTCAAGGCGGTGCGCGGCGTCGAGGGCGTGTACGACGTCTACCGCGTCACCTCGGCCCGCAAGTGAGCCGACGGGACAGGTGAGTTGACGCGTCGGGTGAGTTGACGCGAAGGGGCCCCGGGAGAGATCCCGGGGCCCCTTCGGCGTTTCGGCGTTTTCGGCGTTCGACGGCCGGATCAGCCGCTGAACTCCTCCTGGCTCTTGTGCGCCTGCTCCAGCAGGGTCTGCACGCCGGCGAGTTCGGACTCCAGCTTGGCGGTCCTCGAGGAGTTGCCCGCCGCGCGGGCCTTGTCCAGGTCGGCCTGGATCTTGTCGGCCTTCGCCTGGAACAGGCCCACCATGCCGGCCGCGCGGGCCTTGGCCTCCGGGTTGGAGCGCTTCCAGTCGGCGTCCTCGGCCTCGCGGATCGCCCGCTCGACCGTGTTCAGCCGGCCGTCCAGCTTCGGACGGACGTCGCGCGGCACGTGCCCGATCGCCTCCCAGCGCTCGTTGACCTCGCGCAGGGCGGCCTTGGCGGCCTTCAGGTCGGTGATCGGCAGGATCGCCTCGGCCTCGACGGCCAGGGCCTCCTTGAGCTTCTGGTTCTCGACCTGCTCGGCGTCGCGCTCGCTGAACACCGCGGAGCGGGCCTGGAAGAAGACGTCCTGCGCGCCGCGGAACCGCGCCCACAGCTCGTCCTCGACGTCGCGCTGGGCGCGGCCGGCGCCCTTCCAGCGGGTCATCAGGTCGCGGTAGGCGGCGGCGGTGCTGCCCCAGTCGGTGGACGAGGACAGCGCCTCGGCCTCGGCGACCAGCGCCTCCTTGGTCTGGCGGGCCTGGTCGCGCTCCGAGTCCAGGGCGGCGAAGTGGGCCTTGCGGTGCTTGGAGAACACCGAGCGGGCGTGCGAGAAGCGGTGCCACAGCTCGTCGTCGCTCTTGCGGTCGAGCCGGGGCAGGCCCTTCCAGGTGTCCACCAGGGCGCGCAGCCGGTCCCCGGCCTCCCGCCACTGGGTGGACTCGGCGAGCTGCTCGGCCTCGGAGACCAGGGCCTCCTTGGCGGCGCGGGTCTCGTCCTGCGCCTTGGCACGGGCGGCCTTGCGCTCCTCGCGGCGGTTCTCGATCTCGCCGGCGAGCGCGTCCAGGCGCGTGGCCAGGCCGGCCAGGTCACCCACGGCGTGCCCCTCGGTCACCTGCGCGCGCAGGTGCTCCAGCGCGGTCTGGGCGTCCTTCGCGGCCAGGTCGGTGGTGCGCACCCGCTTCTCCAGCAGGCCGATCTCCACCTCGATGCCCTGGAACTTGCGCTCGAAGTACGCCAGCGCCTCCTCGGGCGAGCCGGCCTGCCAGGAACCCACGGCGCGTTCGCCGTCGGCCGTCCTGACGTAGACCGTGCCCTGCTCGTCGACACGGCCCCACGGGTCGCTGCTCATAGCGCGTCCTCCACATGACGTCGCGCCCGCGTCGGGGCGGCGCGCGTCCGTCGTCCACAGTTGATGTGCGGCGGACCGAAGAAGTCCGCCGTCCCCGTCCGCCGTGTCGTGCTGCCGAGGGTGAACGGCTGGGCGGGTCCGGGCACCCTACACAACGCCAACATAGGCGACCAGGCCCGGTGCTGTCCGCATCCGGGCCGGGCGATTTCGGTCCGGGGCCCCGCCGGGGCGCTCGGGGCGCCTGCGGCGGGAGACCCGGGGTCGGTCAACCCTTGGACACCGTAACCGAGTTGAAGGTCACGTCGGCCATCGGGTGGCCGTCGGTGGCGCCTTCGAGGGTGCCCGCGGCGGCGATCTTGTTGAGGACGTCCAGGCCGCCGGTGACCCTGCCGAAGGGGATGTAGCTCGGCGGGAGCTTGGTGTCCTTGTAGACGAGGAAGAACTGGCTCCCGTTGGTGTCCGGGCCGGAGTTGGCCATCGCCACGGTGCCCGCCGGGTACGTCGCCCCGGTCAGGTTCTCGTCCTTGAACTTGTAGCCGGGGCCGCCGGTCCCGCCCGGGACGGTCGCACTGGCGGTCGGGTCGCCGCACTGCAGCACGAAGATGCCGTCCGTGGTGAGGCGGTGGCACTTGGTGTGGTCGAAGAACTGCTCCCCGGCCAGGAAGTTGAAGGAGTTCACCGTGTGCGGGGCCTTGGCGGCGTCCAACGCCACCGTCACCTTGCCGCAGTTGGTGTCCATCGTCATGGTGTACGCGGCGGACTGGTCGACGGCCATGGCCGGTTCGTCCTTCCACTGCTTGCCGTTGGGCTTGCCCGGCGCCGGGTCGACGCAGCCCGCGACCGGCGTACGGGTCGGCACGGGCGGCTCGCTCGCGGGGGTCTGCGTCTTGCTCTTGGCGGCGTCGGCGGCCGTGGTGCTCGTGGACTTGTCGTCCGAGCTGAAAGCCCCGCCGGCGACCAGCGCGCCGCCGCCGGCCAGCACCACCACGGCGAGGGAGGCGCCGAGGATCGCGGTGCGGCGCCTGCGGGCGGCCATCGCGGCGATCCGGCGCTCATTCTGGCGCTCGTACTTCTCGCGGGCGAGCTGCCGCCGCCGCTGTTCGCTGCTGACCACCGGCGTGTCTCCTGAGGATGTGCGGAAAGAGTGGATGGATTCGACGCGGATCATCGCATCCATCGGCGGCCAAGTGTAGGGACCCGCACCGTAAGAACGCGGTGAACCTGTCACGCCGCCCGGCTCGTCACCCGTATACCGGTTCGCGACGGGGACCGCGGCGCCGGTAGGCTGCGTTTACACCTTTACAGCCACATCCCGTAGCCCGCTGACCACATCACCAGAGGACGCGCGTGTTCATCGCCGGATTCCCCGCCGGAGCCTGGGGCACCAACTGCTACCTGGTCGCCCCGGCGGCGGGCGAGGAGTGCGTCATCGTCGATCCGGGGCACCAGGCCGCCGCCGGGGTCGAGGAACTGGTCCGCGAGCACCGGCTCAAGCCCGTCGCGGTGCTGCTCACCCACGGGCACATCGACCACGTGGCCTCGGTGGTCCCCGTCTGCGGCGCCCGCGGGATCCCCGCGTGGATCCACCCCGAGGACCGGTACATGATGGCCGACCCCGAGAAGGCCCTCGGCCGCGCCATCGGGGCCCCGCTGATGGGCGAGCTGACCGTCGGCGAGCCCGACGACGTGCGCGAGCTCAAGGACGGCTCCGTCCTGGAACTGGCCGGTCTGAGCATGACCGTCGACCACGCCCCGGGCCATACCGGGGGGTCGGTGACCTTTCGGACGCCCGGTGCCGAGGACCTCCCCCCGGTGCTGTTCTCGGGCGACCTGCTGTTCGCCGGCTCCATAGGGCGTACCGACCTCCCGGGCGGGGACGGCGAAGCGATCATGCGCTCGCTGGCCCGGGTGTGCCTGCCCCTCGACGACTCCACCGTGGTCCTCTCCGGCCACGGCGGACAGACCACCATCGGCCGCGAGCGCGCCACCAACCCCTACCTCCGACAGGCAGCGGGGGCGACAGGCGCCCCGGCTTTCCCGCGACGAGGAATGTGACGGATAGAGAAGTTGAGCACCTTCACCGCCCCCAAGGGCACCTACGACCTGTTGCCCCCCAGCTCCGCGACCTTCCTGGCGATCCGCGAGCGCATCGCCGATCCCGCCCGCCGGGCCGGCTACGGCTACGTCGAGACCCCGGTCTTCGAGGACGTGAAGCTGTTCTCCCGCGGTGTCGGCGAGTCCACCGACATCGTCACCAAGGAGATGTACAACCTCACCACCAAGGGCGGCGACGAGCTGGCGCTGCGCCCGGAGGGCACCGCCTCGGTGCTGCGCGCCGCGCTCCAGGCCAACCTGCACAAGCAGGGCAACCTGCCGGTCAAGCTCTGGTACTCCGGCTCGTACTACCGCTACGAGCGCGCCCAGAAGGGCCGCTACCGCCAGTTCTCCCAGGTCGGCGCGGAGGCCATCGGCGCGGAGGACCCGGCGCTGGACGCCGAGCTGATCATCCTGGCCGACGACGCCTTCCGCTCGCTGGGCCTGAGCGACTACTCGCTGCTGCTCAACAGCCTCGGCGACAAGCAGTGCCGCCCGGTCTACCGCGCCGCGCTGATCGAGTTCCTCTCCGGCCTGGACCTGGACGAGGAGACCCGCCGCCGCGCGGAGATCAACCCGCTGCGCGTCCTCGACGACAAGCGCGAGTCGGTGCAGGAGCAGCTGGTCGGCGCCCCGAAGCTGCGCGACTACCTGTGCGAGGACTGCAAGGCGTACGACGAGAAGGTCCGCGAGCTGCTCACCGCGGCCGGCGTCGCCTTCGTCGACGACCCCAAGCTGGTGCGCGGCCTGGACTACTACACCCGCACCACCTTCGAGTTCGTGCACAACGGCCTCGGCGCCCAGTCCGCGATCGGCGGCGGCGGCCGCTACGACGGCCTGTCCGAGATGATCGGCGGCCCGGCGCTGCCCTCCGTCGGCTGGGCCCTCGGCGTGGACCGCACCTACCTGGCCCTGGAGGCCGAGGGCGTCGCGCTCGACCTGCCCGCCGCCACCGCCGTCTACGCCGTCGCGCTCGGCGAGGAGGCCAAGAACGTCCTGTTCGCCAAGGTCGTCGAGCTGCGCCGGGCCGGCGTGGCCACCGACCTCGCCTTCGGCGTCAAGAGCATCAAGAACGCCATGAAGTCCGCCGACCGGTCCGGCGCCCGCTTCGCCCTGATCGCCGGGGACCGGGACCTCGCCGAAGGCGTCGTCCAGCTCAAGGACATGTCCACCGGCGAACAGACCCCCGTCGCCCTCGACGCACTCGTCACCACCCTGAAGGAGAAGCAGCTGTGATCCGCACGCACGACGCGGGCACGCTCCGCCCGGAGCACGCAGGCACCACCGTCACCCTGGCCGGCTGGGTCGCCCGCCGCCGCGACCACGGCGGCGTGGCCTTCATCGACCTGCGCGACGCCTCCGGCACCGTGCAGATCGTGGTCCGCGACCTGGACTCGGTGCACGGCCTGCGCGCCGAGTACTGCGTCAAGGTCGTCGGCGACGTCCGGGTGCGCCCCGAGGGCAACGAGAACCCCGACATCCCGACCGGCGCCGTCGAGGTCGTCGTCAGCGAGATCGAGGTCCTCTCCGAGGCCGCGCCGCTGCCCTTCCCCGTCGCCGAGTACGAGCCGGGCACCGTCAACGAGGAGGTCCGGCTGCGCTACCGCTACCTGGACCTGCGCCGCGAGGGCCCGGCCAAGGGCCTGCGGCTGCGCTCCAAGGTCAGCAACATCATCCGCCGGGTGATGGAGGAGAACGACTTCCTCGACATCGAGACGCCGTACCTCACCCGCTCCACCCCCGAGGGCGCCCGCGACTTCCTGGTGCCCGTCCGCCTGCAGCCGGGCCACTGGTACGCCCTGCCGCAGTCGCCCCAGCTGTTCAAGCAGCTGCTGATGGTGGCCGGCATGGAGCGCTACTACCAGATCGCCCGCTGCTTCCGCGACGAGGACTTCCGCGCCGACCGGCAGCCGGAGTTCACCCAGCTGGACATCGAGGCCTCCTTCGTCGACCAGGAGGACATCCTGGCCCTCGGCGAGAAGATCATCGGCGCCATCTGGCGCGAGGTCCACGGCTACGAGGTCCCGAACCCGCTGCCGCGCATGACCTACGCGGACGCGATGGGCCGCTACGGCTCCGACAAGCCGGACGTCCGCTTCGGCCAGGAGCTCACCGACCTGACCGAGTACTTCAAGGGCACCGACTTCCGCGTCTTCCAGGCCCCGTACGTCGGCGCCGTCGTCATGCCGGGCGGCGCCTCGCAGCCGCGCAAGCAGCTGGACGCCTGGCAGGACTGGGCCAAGGCGCGCGGAGCCCGCGGCCTGGCCTACGTGCTGATCGACGCCGAGACCGGCGAGCTGCGCGGCCCCGTCGCCAAGAACCTCTCCGAGGAGCACCTGGCCGGCCTCGCCGCCGCGGCCGGCGCCAAGAACGGCGACGCGATCTTCTTCGCCGCCGGCAAGGAGCGCCCCTCGCAGGAGCTGCTCGGTGCCGCCCGTCTGGAGATCGGCAAGCGCTGCGAGCTGATCGACGAGTCGAAGTGGGCCTTCCTCTGGGTCGTCGACTTCCCGATGTTCGAGCCGATCGAGGACGACAAGGGCGAGTTCCAGGGCTGGCACGCGGTGCACCACCCCTTCACCGCCCCGACCGCGGAGTCGCTGGCCACCTTCGACACCGACCCGGGCTCGGCGCTGTCCAACGCCTACGACCTGGTCCTCAACGGCTCGGAGCTGGGCGGCGGTTCGATCCGTATCCACCAGCGGGACGTGCAGAAGCGGGCGTTCGACGCGATCGGCCTCTCCGAGGAGGAGGCGGCCTCGCAGTTCGGCTTCCTGCTCGACGCGTTCAACTACGGCCCGCCGCCGCACGGCGGCGTCGCCTTCGGCCTGGACCGCGTGGTCACGCTGCTGGGCGGGTACGACACCATCCGTGACGTCATCGCGTTCCCGAAGACCTCCACCGGTGGTGACCCGCTGACCGGCGCCCCGACGCCGATCACCCCGGCGCAGCGTCGCGAGGCCGGCGTGGACGCGAAGCCCAAGGTGCGCGAGGACGCCAAGTCCGAGGCCCAGCAGGAGAACTGACGACGCGTCACGCGCGTGATCCGCTAACCTTCAACGGCCCCGGACGGTCCTTCGACCGTTCGGGGCCGGTCCACAACGGCGTGCGACACAGGGAGGGTTGACCCTTGCAGGTCAGAACGAGAATCGAATGTCCCGAGGACGCCCCGGAGATCAGACGCGTCCTGATGGCCGCGTTCCCCGGGCCGGACGAGGCGGACCTGGTGGACGCGCTGCGCCGCGACCCCGCCTGGCTGCCCGGGCTGTCCATAGTCGCCGTGGACGGCGCCGGACTGGTGATCGGGCACGCACTGCTGACCCGGCTGCGGGTCGGTGCCGCGGGGGCGGTCGGTGACGCGCTGGCGCTCGCGCCGGTCGCGGTGGCGCCCGAGTGGCAGCGCCGTGGCGTCGGCGAACTCGTCGTCCGGGCCGCGCTGTCGGCGGCCGAGGAGGCGGGGGAGAAGCTGGTGGTCGTCCTCGGCGACCCGGAGTACTACGGCCGCTTCGGCTTCACCCCGGCCGGCGGGCACGAGGTCAGCGGCCCGTTCGAGGTGCCCGAGGCCTACTTCCAGGCGCTGCCCCTGGCGGCGTACGACGGCGGCCCGCGCGGGCTGTGCCGCTACCCGGAGCCCTTCGTCGGCGTGTAGTCCCGCCGCACCTCTTCCGTCCGCAGTGCGCCACCGCGCCACCCTCTCCCACCGGAGGCCCCACCCCGGCCTCCGGTCCCCTCTCCCAGGGCCCCGACCTGCGGAACCCGTCCGTCCGTGTCTACGGTGAAGGATCATCACCGACAGGCGGACGGGAGGCCCGGCGTGGCCGAGGACCAGGGGCAGCGGCTCGCGAAGAAGGCGTACGAGAAGGAACTGCTGCGCTTGCAGGAGGAGTTGGTCAAACTCCAGGAGTGGGTGCGGGTCGAGGGCGCCCGGGTCGTGGTGATCTTCGAGGGCCGTGACGCGGCCGGCAAGGGCGGCGCGATCAAGCGCGTCACCGAGTACCTGAACCCCCGCATCGCCCGGGTCGTGGCCCTGCCGACGCCGACCGAGCGGCAGAAGACCCAGTGGTACTTCCAGCGGTACGTGGAGCAGCTCCCGGCCGCCGGCGAGATCGTCCTCCTCGACCGCAGCTGGTACAACCGCGCCGGGGTCGAGCGGGTCATGGGCTTCTGCACCGACGAGGAGTACTGGCAGTTCATGCACCAGTGCCCGACCTTCGAGCGGATGCTGACCGAGTCCGGCATCCTCCTGCGCAAGTACTGGTTCTCGGTGAGCGACACCGAGCAGGAACGGCGCTTCCGGGACCGCCTGGACGATCCGATGAAGCGCTGGAAGCTCTCCCCGATGGACGTCCAGTCGATCGAGCACTGGGAGGACTACTCCCGGGCCAAGGACGAGATGTTCGTCTACACCGACACCCCGGACTCGCCCTGGAACGTGGTCGAGAGCGACGACAAGCGCCGGGCCCGGATCAACATGATCGCCCACCTGCTCTCCACCGTGCCGTACCACGAGACCACCCCGCCGAGGATCGAGCTGCCGCCCCGCCCGGAGCCACGCGGCTACCAGCGGCCCCCGCGCGACCGGCAGAAGTACGTCCCCGACCACGCGGCCTCCCTGGAGTAGCAGGAACAGGAAGGCGTGTCGGCGCCCTCGCATAGGCTTCCGGTGTGGACGAACCGGACCTCTTCACCGCCGCAGCCGAGGAACGCCAGAGCAGGGAGCCCGGCCGCGCCCCGCTGGCCGTACGGATGCGCCCGCGCACCCTGGACGAGGTGGCCGGGCAGCGGCAGCTGCTCAAGCCCGGCTCCCCGCTGCGCCGGCTGGTGGCGAACTCCCGGGGCCCGGCCGCGACCAGCTCGGTGATCCTCTGGGGCCCGCCCGGCACCGGCAAGACGACGCTCGCGCACGTGATCAGCCAGGCTGTGGAGGGCCGCTTCGTCGAGCTGTCCGCGATCACCGCCGGGGTCAAGGAGGTCCGGGCGGTGATCGACGGGGCCCGGCGGGCCGTCGGCATGTCCGGCCGCGAGACGGTGCTGTTCCTGGACGAGATCCACCGCTTCTCCAAGGCCCAGCAGGACTCCCTGCTGCCGGCCGTGGAGAACCGGTGGGTCACCCTGATCGCGGCGACCACCGAGAACCCGTACTTCTCGGTGATCTCCCCGCTGCTCTCCCGCTCGCTGCTGCTCACCCTGGAGTCGCTGACCGACGAGGACGTCCGGTCGCTGCTGCGCCGCGCGGTGGCCGACGAGCGCGGGCTGGAGGGCGCGCTGGAGCTGACCGCCGAGGCGGAGGACCACCTGGTGCGCCTGGCCGGCGGGGACGCCCGGCGGGCGCTGACCACGCTGGAGGCGGCGGCCGGGGCGGCGCTGGAGAAGGGCGAGGCGAGCATCACGCTGGCCACCACCGAGACGGCCGTCAACCAGGCCGCCGTGCGCTACGACAAGGACGGCGACCAGCACTACGACGTGGCCAGCGCGCTGATCAAGTCGATCCGGGGCAGCGACGTGGACGCGACCCTGCACTACCTGGCCCGGATGATCGAGGCGGGGGAGGACCCCCGGTTCATCGCCCGTCGGCTGATGATCTCCGCCAGCGAGGACGTCGGCCTGGCCGACCCGGGCGCGCTGCAGACGGCCGTGGCGGCGGCCCAGGCGGTGGCGCTGATCGGCTTCCCCGAGGCGCGGATCATCCTCTCCCAGGCGGCGATCGCCCTCGCCCTGGCGCCCAAGTCGAACAGCGCCTACCTGGCGATCGACGCGGCGCTGGCGGACGTGCGGCAGGGCCTGGCGGGCGCCGTGCCGCCGCACCTGCGGGACGCGCACTACGGCGGTGCGGGCAAGCTGGGGCACGGCAAGGGCTACCAGTACCCGCACGACCTGCCCGAGGGCATCGCGACGCAGCAGTACGCGCCGGACGCGGTGCACGGCCGGGAGTACTACCGGCCCAACCGGCGCGGGGGCGAGGTGCGCTACGCGGACACCGTGGAGTGGACGCGGGGGCGGCTGCGCGGGGAGCGCAGGGCGGAGAGGAAGGCGGACGGGAAGGCGGACGGGAAGGCCGAGGAGAAGCCCGGGGAAAAGGGCGAGTGATCCACCGGTATACTCGGTCGGAGTGCCATGTCCCGGGACGGCGGCGGGGGAGACCCCACCGACCGGCCGCACCAGCGGGGCGTTGGCCGTAGACCTCCTCCGGGAGGTCCGCACCAGGAGCGTCGCGCACCGTTTTCGGTGTCGCGGGCGGCCCTTCGGGGCTCCCGTGTGACAAGCACGTACGTGCCCGGCTCCGGAGAGCGGCTGATCCCATCGCGCAGGCGGCGGGGTTTTCTCCGGGTCGCGACGAGCGACCTCCGTCAACACCTGGTGAAGCCGTATTCGTGAGCAAGGAAGGTTTGGTTCATGGCGAACCAGAAGCGCCCCAAGGTCAAGATCGCGCGTGCGCTCGGCGTGCCGCTGACCCCGAAGTCCGTCAAGTACTTCGAGGCCCGCCCGTACCCGCCCGGCCAGCACGGCCGTGGTCGCAAGCAGAACTCGGACTACAAGGTCCGTCTGACCGAGAAGCAGCGTCTTCGCGCCCAGTACGACCTGAGCGAGAAGCAGCTGGCCCGCGCGTTCGACCGCGCGAAGAAGGCCGAGGGCAAGACCGGTGAGGCGCTCGTCGCCGAGCTGGAGACCCGCCTCGACGCCCTGGTCCTGCGTTCGGGCATCGCCCGCACCATCTACCAGGCCCGTCAGATGGTCGTCCACGGCCACGTCGAGGTCAACGGCGGCAAGGTCAACAAGCCGTCGTTCCAGATGAAGCCGGGCTTCGTGGTGACCATCCGCGAGCGCAGCAAGGAGAAGGTCCCCTTCCAGGTCGCCCGTGAGGGTGGCTACGCGGGTGAGGGCCAGACCCCGAAGTACCTCGAGGTCAACCTGAAGGCCCTGGCCTTCCGCCTGGACCGTGCGCCGCAGCGCAAGGAGATCCCGGTGATCTGCGACGAGCAGCTGGTCGTCGAGTACTACTCGCGCTGACCCGCGAGCGGTTCCGCCACGTCGCGGAACCACGCAACGAGCCCCCGTCGCCCTTCGAGGCGGCGGGGGCTCGTCCCGTTCTCCTGGATGTCCGCGCCTAGATCTCCTCGCCGGCCATGGCAGCCGCCAGCCGCAGGTGCGGGCGGGCCTCCTCGGCGCGGCCCTGGCGCTCCAGGGTGCGGCCGAGCATCAGCCGGGCGTAGTCCTCGGTCGGGTCCGTCTCCAGGATCCGCAGCAGCTCGGCCTCGGCGCGGCGGAGCTGGGCGGAGTGGTAGTAGCTGCGGGCGAGCAGCAGCCGGACGGAGAGGTTGGCCGGCTCCTCGGCGAGCACGCCCTCGAGCATGCGGGCGGCGTCGGCGTACGCCTTGGAGTCGAAGTAGAACGTCGCGAGGCGGTACTCGTCGTGGATGGCCATGGTGCTCCTTCCGAATGAATGCTTGACTCCTCAAGCAATCGGCAAGCTTCAGCTATTCCGCACCGGCGAGGGCGCCGGCGCGGGCGGCACCGAACAGGGGCCCGGGCCGGGTTCCGGGCCCTCCGGGGAGCCTCCTCCGCCCAGCGCCCGGGAGACCGCCGCGTCGAGGTCCAGCAGGGCGCCGGCCCGGTAGCAGTCCTCGAACTCCTGCTCGGTGAGGCCCGCGCGGGCCCGCTCGGCGCACTCCTGGTGGGGGCCGAAGAAGGAGCGCGAGCCCAGGAACGGATTGCCGACCGTGCGCCAGATCCGCTGGGCGGCGCCCTGGAGCACCCGGGCCTCGCGCAGGTTGGCGCTGCCGCCCGGCTCCGTCTCCAGCAGCGCCAGCAGGTCGATGCCCAGCACGACGCCCAGCAGGTCGTGGAAGAGGTGGTTGAGCCGGACGCACTCGCGGGCCAGCGCCCGGGCCGGGGCGATCGCGCCGTCCAGCCAGTGCGAGTACGCCATCGCGTACAGCACGTACGCGTACGCCCACTGCTCGCCGTGCTCCTCGCACACCTCGCGGGCCTGGCCGAACCAGAGCTCGCCGCTGTCGAGGTCCCCCTGGAAGAGGTAGGCGAGGCCGAGCTCGAACATGGCCATCACCACATTGCTGTTCAGCTCGCCGATCGTCCGGTAGTGCCAGAGCGCCTCCTCGAAGAGCTCGGCGGCGCGCTCCGGGTCGTCCCCGATCAGGGAGGCGCAGCCCTGGCGGTGGACGGCGTAGGCCAGGGCCCGGTCGTCGCCGGTGTCCAGGGCCTGTCTGCGGCACTCCTCCAGTGCCGGACGGGCGGCGGCGAGGTCTCCCTGGAGGGTGGCCATGTAGCCCGTCACCCACAGGGCCTTGGCGCGGGCCTCGGTGGGCTCGCGATCCAGGGCCAGGGCGCGGTCCAGCCAGTGCCGGCCCTCGCCGAGGTGGCCGCAGCCGACCCAGTAGAACCAGAGGGTGCCGGCCAGCAGCAGGGCGATCTGCTCCTCGCCCGGCTCGGCGAGGCAGAACTCCAGGGCGGCGCGCAGGTTGCTGTGGGCGAGTTCGGTGCGCTCGGCGGTCTCGGCCTGGCGGGGGCCGAACCACTCGACCTCGCCCCAGGTGGCCACGCCCAGGTACCAGTCCCGGTGGCGGCGCAGCAGCCGCTGCTCCTCGCCGGCGGCGCGCAGCCACTGGCCGCCGTACTCGCGCAGGGTGTCCAGCAGCCGGAAGCGGACGCCGAAGGCGCTGTCCTCGCGCAGCAGGACGGACTTGCCGACGAGTTCGTCCAGCAGGTCGAGCACGTCCTCGGGTTCGAGGCCCCCGCCGGCGCAGACGTACTCGGCGGCCTCCAGGTCGAATCCGCCGGCGAAGACCGAAAGGCGGGCCCAGAGTAAACGTTCCTGCACCGTGCACAGTTCATGGCTCCAGCCGATCGTGGTGCGCAGCGTCTGGTGCCGGGGAAGGGCCGTGCGGCAGCCTCCGGTGAGCAGCCGGAACCGGTCGTCCAGCCGGGCCGTGATCTGCTCCACGGACAGCGCCCGCAGCCGCCCGGCGGCCAGCTCCACGGCCAGCGGGATGCCGTCCAGGCGGCGGCAGAGCAGGGCGACGGCCTCCGCGTTGGCCTCCGTCACCTCGAAGCCCGGCAGCACGGCGCGGGCCCGGTCGGCGAACAGCCGCACGGCGTCGGGCGGGGCGGACGCCCGGACGGGGCCGGCCTCGGGCGGGGGGCCGACCGGCAGCGGGGCCAGGGTCAGCAGGTGCTCGCCGCCGGCGCGCAGGGCGGAGCGGCTGGTGGCCAGCACGCGCAGGCCGGGCAGGGCCCGCAACAGCGCGTCGGCCAGCTCGGCGCAGGCCTCCACCAGGTGCTCGCAGCCGTCCAGGACGAGGAGCAGCCGCCTGCCGTCCAGCCGCTCGGTCAGGGCGTCCAGCGGCGGGCGGGCGGTGCCGTCGGTGAGGCGCAGGGCCTCCAGGACGGCGTGGCCGAGGAGCAGCGGGTCCTGCACGGGGGCGACGTCCACCAGCCAGGTGCCGTCCGGGAACGCCCCGACGGCCCGGGCCGCGGCGCGCAGCGCCAGCCGGCTCTTGCCGACCCCGCCGGGGCCCGTCACCGTGACCAGCCGGGCGGAGGCCAACAGGCCTGCCAGGTCGGCGAGTTCGCGCTGTCGGCCGACGAAGCCCGTCACCTCGGCCGGCAGCCGGCCGGGCTCCGGCTCGCGGGGTTGCGCCGAGGGATGTGGTGTCCAGTCGCCGGCCAAGCGCTGCTCCCCGTCGTTCCTGGCCCGGACCGCAGCGGTCCGGACGCGTGTCCGGGCCGTACGGCTGTCGGCCCGCCTGGTGGAACGAGGTGACCGGCCGGTAGGTTACGCGCGGGGATCGCACACCCGACCGGACGGCCCGGCGGGCGGCCCGGCGGACTGGCCGGCGGACGGCCCGGCGGACGGGCTCGCGGGGCGGGCGAAAGCCGGTCCGGGAATCGGGTGCGGGCGCGATAGGGTTCCCCCTGGAGAACAGCAAGGCGAGGGAGCGCGCAAAGGTGTCCGTGGGAGAGCTGGCCGGATTGCTCGTCGCCGTGTTCTGGGCGGTCCTGGTCACCCTGCTGGCCGTCGTGCTGGTCCGCCTCTCCCGGGTCCTCAAGGAGGCCACCGTCCTCGTCTCCGCCGTGACGGAGCAGGCCGTACCGCTGCTGAGCGACGCCGGCGCCGCCGTGCGCAGCGCCAACGAGCAGCTGGAGCGCGTCGACGAGATCACCGCCAACGTGCAGGACGCCGCCGCCAACGCCAACGCCCTCTCCTCCACCGTCGCCGCCACCCTCGGCGGCCC
The DNA here is from genome assembly GCF_044767945.1 of Kitasatospora sp. NPDC101183. Classification (NCBI taxonomy): domain Bacteria; kingdom Bacillati; phylum Actinomycetota; class Actinomycetes; order Kitasatosporales; family Streptomycetaceae; genus Kitasatospora; species Kitasatospora sp. NPDC101183. Next base: position 174,800 of record NZ_JBIWOW010000014.1, read on the forward strand.
GCTGGTGAAGGTCGCAGCGTTCAGCTACGGCGTGCGCAAGGCCGTCGCCCGGCAGCAGGGCGCGGTGCCCCCGGTGCCCGCCCAGGCCGGCGAGCGCGAGGAGCTGGCCCGGCTCGTCCGGGCCGAGGTGCGCGCCGCCACGGCGCCCAGGAACGGCCTGCTCTCGCGGGTCCGGCGCGCGGTGAGGGGCTGAGGGCGATGGCACGCATCTTCTGGATGGCGGTCGGCGCTGGCGCCACCGTCTGGGCGATGAAGAAGGCTGACGAGGCCGTGCGCCGGCTCACCCCGGACAGCCTCTCCGGCACGGCCGCGCGCGGCGCGCTGCACCTGGGCGACCTGGCCAAGCAGTTCGCGCAGGACGTGCGGGCCGGCATGGCCGAGCGCGAGGAGCAGCTGAAGGACGACCTCGGGCTGCACGGCACGGCCGTGGTGGAGCCCCGGCGCACCGGCCGGGTGCTGCGCGGCGAGCCGCAGTACCGAGCTATCTCGGCGGCGCCCGGTAGCCCGGCCGCCGCCCTGCCCCCGCCACCCGGCGCCCGCACCACGAGCGCCCGTACCACCCCACAGACCATCGATGAAACGCCCCGCCGAGCCCTGCCGCGGGGCGGCACGAACCGGAAGGACCACTAATGGAGTCGGCTGAGATCCGCCGCCGCTGGCTGCGCTTCTTCGAGGAGCGCGGCCACACCGTCGTTCCGTCGGCGTCCCTGGTCGCCGACGACCCCACCCTGCTGCTCGTCAACGCCGGCATGGTGCCGTTCAAGCCCTACTTCCTGGGCGAGGTCAAGCCGCAGTTCTCGCGCGCCACCAGCGTGCAGAAGTGCGTGCGCACCCTGGACATCGAGGAGGTCGGGAAGACCACCCGGCACGGCTCCTTCTTCCAGATGTGCGGCAACTTCTCCTTCGGCGACTACTTCAAGGAAGGCGCCATCACGTTCGCCTGGGAGCTGCTCACCACTCCCGTCGCGGACGGCGGCTACGGCCTGGAGCCGGAGAAGCTCTGGATCACCGTCTACAAGGACGACGACGAGGCCGAGCAGATCTGGCGCGACGTCATCGGCGTGCCGTCCGAGCGCATCCAGCGCCTCGGCATGAAGGACAACTTCTGGTCGATGGGCGTCCCCGGCCCCTGCGGCCCGTGCTCGGAGATCAACTACGACCGCGGCCCCGCGTACGGCGAGGAGGGCGGCCCGGCCGTCAACGGCGAGCGCTACCTGGAGATCTGGAACCTGGTCTTCATGCAGTACGAGCGCGGCCACGGCGACGGCAAGGACGGGTTCGAGATCCTCGGCGACCTGCCGAGCAAGAACATCGACACCGGCCTCGGCCTGGAGCGCCTCGCCGCGATCCTCCAGGACGTCGACAACCTCTTCGAGATCGACACCAGCCGGATGATCCTCGACCGCGCCGCCGAGCTGACCGGCCACACCTACGGCGCCGACCACAAGTCGGACGTCTCGCTGCGCGTGGTCACCGACCACATCCGCACCGCGCTGATGCTGGTCGGCGACGGCGTCACCCCCGGCAACGAGGGCCGCGGCTACGTGCTGCGCCGCATCCTGCGCCGCGCCATCCGCAACATGCGCCTGCTGGGCGCCACCGAGGTGGTGGCCAAGGAGCTCATCGACGTCGCGATCAAGGCGATGGCCCCGCAGTACCCGGAGCTGGAGAGCGACCGCAAGCGCATCGAGACGGTCGTCGTCGGCGAGGAGGCGGCCTTCCTCCAGACGCTGAAGGCCGGCACCAACCTGCTGGACGTCGCGGTCACCGAGACCAAGCAGTCCGGCGGCGCCGTCCTCTCCGGCGAGCAGGCGTTCAAGCTGCACGACACGTACGGCTTCCCGATCGACCTGACCCTGGAGATGGCCGAGGAGCAGGGCCTCCAGGTCGACGAGGCCGGCTTCCGCCGCCTGATGCAGGAGCAGCGGGACCGCGCCAAGGCGGACGCCAAGGCCAAGAAGATGGGCCACGCCGACGTCGCCGCGTACCGCGAGGTCGCCGACAAGTCCGGCGCCAGCGTCTTCACCGGCTACAACCTCACCGAGGGCGAGGCCACCGTCGTCGGCCTGCTGGTGGACGGCGTTCCGGCACCGGCCGCCTCCGAGGGCGACGAGGTCGAGATCATCCTCGACCGCACCCCGTTCTACGCCGAGGGCGGCGGCCAGCTCGCCGACCAGGGCCGCATCCGCCTGGAGTCCGGCGCGGTCGTCGAGATCCGCGACGTGCAGCAGCCCGTCCCCGGCGTGGTCGTGCACTCCGGCGGGGTGCTGTTCGGCGAGGTCGTGCTCGGCGCCTCGGCGTACGCCACGATCGACATCGACCGCCGCCGGGCGATCGCCCGCGCCCACTCGGCCACCCACCTGACCCACCAGGCCCTGCGCGACGCGCTCGGCCCGACGGCCGCCCAGGCCGGTTCGGAGAACGCGCCGGGCCGCTTCCGCTTCGACTTCGGCTCGCCCGCCGCCGTTCCCGGCAGCGTGCTGGTCGACGTCGAGCAGAAGATCAACGACGTGCTGACCCGCGAGCTGGAGGTCACCGCCGAGGTCATGACGATGGACCAGGCCCGCAAGGCCGGCGCCATCGCCATGTTCGGCGAGAAGTACGGCGACGAGGTGCGCGTGGTCACCATCGGCGACTTCTCCAAGGAGCTGTGCGGCGGCACGCACGTCGGCAACACCTCCCAGCTGGGCCTGGTGAAGCTGCTCGGCGAGTCCTCGATCGGCTCCGGCGTGCGCCGCGTGGAGGCCCTGGTCGGCGTCGACGCGTACAAGTTCCTGGCCCGTGAGCACACCGTGGTCGCCCAGTTGACCGAGCTGGTCAAGGGCCGCCCGGAGGAGCTGCCGGAGAAGATTTCGGGCATGCTCGCCAAGCTCAAGGACGCGGAGAAGGAGATTGAGCGCTTCCGCGCCGAGAAGGTGCTGGCCGCCGCTGCGGGCCTGGCCGACTCGGCGGAGGACGTGCACGGTATCGCCGTGGTCGCCGCGCAGGTCGCCGACGGCGTGGGCGCGGACGAGCTGCGCAAGCTCGTCCTGGACGTGCGCGGTCGCCTGGGCTCGCGCCCGGCCGTGGTCGCCGCGTTCACCGTGGCGAACGACCGCCCGCTGACCGTGATCGCCACCAACGAGGACGCCCGCGGGCGCGGCATCAAGGCCGGTGAGCTGGTCCGTACGGCCGCCAAGACCCTCGGCGGCGGCGGTGGCGGCAAGGACGACGTCGCCCAGGGCGGCGGCTCCAACCCGGCCGCGGTCGGCGAGGCCATCGCGGCCGTGCGCGGCCTGGTCGCGGAGCGCGCCTCCTGATGTTCGAGCAGGAGCCCAAGCCGTTCCGCCGCGGGCGGCGCATCGCCGTCGACGTCGGTGACGCCCGGATCGGGGTCGCGTCCTGCGACCCCGACGGGGTGCTCGCCACGCCGGTGGAGACCGTCCCGGCCGGGGTGAAGTCACAGGCCCGGCTCGCCGCCATCGTCGAGGAGTACGACGCGGTGGAGGTGATCGTCGGGCTGCCCCGCTCGCTGAGCGGCAAGGAGGGCCCGGCGGCGGAGAAGGTCAGGGCGTACGCGGCGCGGCTGGCCAACCGGCTCCACCCGGTGCCGGTGCGGCTGGTGGACGAGCGGATGACGACCGTCACCGCCACCCACGGGCTGCGCGCCTCCGGCGTCAAGGCGAAGAAGGGCCGCTCGGTGGTCGACCAGGCCGCCGCGGTGGTGATCCTCCAGACCGCCCTTGAAGCCGAACGGGTGAGCGGAAGGCCGCCCGGCGAGAGCGTCGAGGCGGTCGGCTGACCGGCCTGATCTAACGTCCCGGAGAGGGGCCCCGGGGGGCGCCGCCCCCCCGGGGCCCCCTTGTAGGGCCCGCCGGGCCCCCCCGGGGGGGCGGCCCGGCCGTGGGGGGGGCCGGGGGGGCGGGGGGGGGGGGGGGGGGGGGGGGGGGGGGGGGGGGCCCGCCCCCCCCCCCCCCCCGGGCCGGGCCTCCTGGTCAGGCCAGGTCGTAGGACCACTGGCCGGAGTAGTAGCCGCCGGTGCTGAGGGTGGCGGTCTGCCCGGGGGCGTACCAGCCGCTGGCGATCCACTGGCACGAGCTGGTGCCGCAGAACTGCGCGTGGATGCGGAAGTTGCTCCCGCCGTAACAGGTGACGGAGACGGAGTGGCCGTCGGCGCTGGAGACGGGGTTGTCGCAGGGGAAGCCCTCCGTCCGCGCGCTCGCGGCGGTGGCACCCCCGATGCCCAGGCCGATGACCATGGAAGCGACGGCGAGGGTGGATGCGGTCCTTCGTATGAGAGCCATGGAAGGTATTCGACCGAACGTGCGTGCTTTAAGGTAAGTCACCTTTGAGCCAACCTGCCCACGCGCGGGTCGCATCGGGGGCGGGAGTGGCGCGGTCGAGTCGTCGGTGCCCGGACCTGGGCCGACGGCCCGTGGGAGCAGCGGCTACGCTTGGCCCGATCCTTCGTATGAGAGCCATGGGAGACATTCGAACCGACGTGCGGGATCAAGGTAAGTGGCCTTTGAGCCAACCTGTACACGCACGGGCCGCATACGGTACGGGTCGGGGCGATCGAGGTCGTTCCATGACACGAGACCACGTTTTGATAACAACCCAAATGCGCTGGCGGCTCGTAACACAACCGTGTTCTACGCGCGTTACGGTGGCGTCCGACCACGCTAAACGGGTGCGTGTGAGAAGGAGAAACTCCCTTGCGCCGTTCTATGAAGCTCGCTGCGGTTGTGCTCTCGGGTTCCCTGGGCATGGCCTCGCTCGCCGCCTGCGGCGCAAAGAGCACTGACAACACCGCCTCCTCCGGCGGCTCGTCCGACTCGCTGAAGGTCGGTATGGCCTACGACATCGGCGGTCGTGGCGACCAGTCCTTCAACGACTCCGCCGCGCGTGGCCTGGACAAGGCCAAGTCCGACCTGGGTGTCTCGGTCACCGAGGCCGAGGCCAAGCCGGGCGAGGCCGAGGCCGACAAGGAGACCCGCCTCAAGAACCTGGTCGACGGTGGCTACAAGACCATCATCGCCGTCGGGTTCGTGTACCAGGACGCGGTCAACAAGATCGCCAAGGACAACCCGAACGTCAAGTTCGCGATCATCGACTCGAACCGTCCGGACCAGCCGTCCAACGTGACCTCGCTGCTCTTCGCCGAGCAGGAGGGTTCGTACCTCGCCGGTGTCGCCGCCGCGAACAAGTCGAAGGCCAAGCACGTCGGCTTCATCGGCGGTGTGCAGACCGAGCTCATCAAGAAGTTCGAGGCCGGCTACAAGGCGGGTGTGAAGTCCGTCGACCCGAGCATCGTCGTCGAGACCACCTACCTGTCCACCCCGCCCGACTTCACCGGCTTCACCTCGCCCGACAAGGGCAAGGAGGCCGCGCAGGGCCAGCTCGACAAGGGCGCGGACGTCATCTACTCCGCCGCCGGCTCCTCCGGCAACGGCGCCATCGAGGCCGTCGCCAACGCGAAGAAGCTCGCCATCGGTGTCGACTCCGACCAGGCCACCCAGCCGGCCCTGGCGAAGTACAAGGACGCGATCCTGACCTCGATGGTCAAGAACGTCGACAACGCGGTGTACACCTACATCGACTCGGTCAAGAAGGGTCAGAACCCGACCGGCATCAAGCTGTTCGACCTGAAGGCCGACGGTGTCTCGCTCGCCACCACCGGTGGCAAGATCGACGACATCCAGGACAAGCTGAAGGCCGCCGCCGACGCCATCAAGAGCGGCGCCACCACCATCCCGACCGCGCCCGGCCAGTAAGGCCCGCGCGTTCCGGAGGCGCTCGCGCCCTGCCGCCTGCCCGGCAGCGCGCACGTCCGGCACAGCAACACGGGAGGGGCCCGGCAGGGTGCGCTCAACGCGTACCCCCGGGCCCCGTTCCGTCTCCGTCCTCGACGGTTCCCCGTTTCCCCCCTTGGCCCTCCAGCGCAACGACGCGCCCCCAGACCACCAGGAGACCGCCATCACCGCATCCGACCCCGTCCCCCTGCGCAAGGACGGCAACCCCAGCGCGGGGACGGCGACACCGGCCGTCGAACTGCGCGGCATCACCAAGCGCTTCCCCGGCGTCGTGGCCAACCACGACATCAACCTCACCGTCCGCAGCGGCACCGTGCACGCCCTCATGGGTGAGAACGGCGCCGGCAAGTCGACGCTGATGAAGATCCTCTACGGCATGCAGAAGCCGGACGAGGGCACCATCGCGATCAACGGCGAGCAGTGCGAGTTCAACACCCCCGGCGACGCCATCTCCCGCGGCATCGGCATGGTGCACCAGCACTTCATGCTCGCCGACAACCTGACGGTGTGGGAGAATGTCGTCCTCGGCGGCGAGAAGCTCCACGGCATCGGGGCCAGGGCCAAGGCCAAGATCAAGGAGATCTCCGACCAGTACGGCCTGGGCGTGCGCCCGGACGCCCTGGTCGAGGACCTCGGCGTGGCGGACCGCCAGCGCGTCGAGATCCTCAAGGTGCTCTACCGCGGCGCCAAGATCCTCATCCTCGACGAGCCCACCGCCGTCCTCGTCCCGCAGGAGGTCGACGCGCTGTTCGACAACCTGCGGGAGCTGAAGTCCGAGGGCGTCACCGTCATCTTCATCTCGCACAAGCTGCACGAGGTGCTGTCGGTGGCCGACGCGATCAGCGTCATCCGGCGCGGCACCACCGTCGGCGACGCCGACCCCAAGGCCGTCACCGCCCGCCAGCTCGCCGAGCTGATGGTCGGCGCCGAGCTGCCCTCCCCGGAGAGCCGCGAGTCGACCGTCACCAGCGAGGTGATGCTCGACGTCGAGGGCCTGCGGATCGCCAAGACCGACGCCGAGGGCATCGAGCGCGTCGTCCTCGACGACGTCTCGCTGCGCATCCACAAGGGCGAGATCCTCGGCATCGCCGGTGTCGAGGGCAACGGCCAGGCCGAACTGGTCGAGGCCATCATGGGCATGCTGCCGCTCAACGCCGGCACCGTCGCCCTGGACGGCAAGGACCTCTCGGGCACGCTCACCCGCGCCCGCCGCGAGTCCGGCATCGGCTACATCCCCGAGGACCGCCACCGGCACGGCCTGCTGCTGGAGGCCCCGCTCTGGGAGAACCGCATCCTCGGCCACGTCACCGAGGCGCCCAACTCCAAGGGCCTGCTGCTCGACCCGGCCGCCGCCCGGGTGGACACCCAGCGCATCGTCGAGCAGTACGACGTCCGCACCCCCGGCATCGAGGTCACCGCGGCCTCGCTCTCCGGCGGCAACCAGCAGAAGCTGATCGTCGGCCGCGAGATGAGCCACGAGCCCAAGCTGCTGATCGCCGCCCACCCCACCCGCGGCGTGGACGTCGGCGCGCAGGCGCAGATCTGGGAGCACATCCGGGTCGCGCAGCGCGCGGGCCTGGCCGTCCTGCTGATCTCGGCCGACCTGGACGAGCTGATCGGGCTCTCCGACACCATCCGGGTCATCTACCGCGGGCGCCTGGTCGCCGACGCGGACCCGGCCACCGTCACCGCCGAGGACCTCGGCACCGCGATGACGGGTGCGGCCAGCGGCCACCTGGAGTCCGAGCCGGAGGCCGTCGAGGAGTTCCACGAGATCCTCGTGGAGGGCACCGAGGCCGAGGGCACCGACCCGTCCGACGCCGCGCCGTCCGACGCCCGTCCGTCCGACACCGCCGACGATCCCAAGGCGGGGGAGTAGCCACATGACCAGTCCCAACCCCCCTGCCGTGGCCAAGCCCGGCCTGGCGCAGCGGTTCAGCGGTGAGCGCGTCACGCTCGCGCTGGCCGCACCGGTGCTCGCGATCCTGCTGTCGATCGCGATCTGCTCCGTCCTGCTGGCGACCTCGGGCAAGAACCCGTTCGACGCGTGGAACGTGATGATCACGTACGCCACGAAGTCGGACGGCCAGGTCAACATCATCAACCGGACCACGACGTACTACCTGGCCGCGGCCGCCGCCGCGTTCGGGTTCCGGATGAACCTGTTCAACATCGGCGTCGAGGGCCAGTACAAGGTGGCGGCGCTGTTCGCGGCCTTCGTCGGCGGCCAGCTCGACCTGCCGGCCTTCATCCAGATCCCGCTGCTGCTGATCACCGCCATGCTGATCGGCGGTCTCTACGCGAGCGTCGCCGGTCTGCTGAAGGTCTACCGCGGCGTCAGCGAGGTCATCTCGACCATCATGCTGAACTCGATCGCCACCGCGATCGTCGGCGTGCTGCTCGTCCCGGGCGTCTTCGCGCCCAAGGTCAGCGCCTCCAGCAACTCGATCGGGACCAAGCCGATCTCGGAGTCCAGCCGCTTCTTCTCGTTCCAGACGGACGGCGGCAAGATCTGGGGCTTCCTGCTCGTCGCCGTCGTCGTCGGCGTGGTCTTCCAGTTCGTGCTGACCCGGACCCGCTTCGGCTTCGACCTGCGGGCCACCGGCCGCTCGGAGTCCGCCGCGACGGCCTCCGGCGTGAACGTCAAGAAGATGGTCGTCGTCTCGATGGTCGTCTCCGGCGCGATCGCCGGTCTGATCGGTCTGCCCGAACTGCTGCAGAACTCGTACTACTTCGGCCAGACCTTCCAGCCCGGCCTCGGCTTCCTGGGCATCTCCATCGCCCTGCTCGGCCGCAACAGCCCGATCGGCATCGCCTTCGCGGCGCTGCTGTTCGCCTTCCTCGACGCCGCCGGCTCGGTGCTCCCGCTGCCCCTCAACGGCGAGTTCCCGTTCGAGATCGTCGACGTCATGAAGGGCACCATCGTCATCTGCGTCGTCGTCGCGTACGAGCTGGTGCGCCGTTACGGCCTCGTCCGCCAGCAGCGCCGGGTCGGCGCCGAGCTCGCCGCCCAGGCCGCCGCGGCCGCTGAGAACAAGGAGGTGTCCGCATGAGTACGGCCACCGCTGCCCGGCCCAAGGCCCCGGGCGCGCCCGCGAAGAAGCGCAAGCTGTCCTGGCCCGTGGTGCTCCTGCTGATCGCGGGCGCCCTGCTCCTGATCGCGGCCGTGGGCGCCGCCACCGGCAACCACTCGCTGACCTCCTCCGGGCAGATCACCGCCGCGCTCGGCGCCGCCGTGCCGATCGGCATGGCCGGTCTGGGCGGTCTCTGGGCCGAGCGGGCCGGTGTGGTCAACATCGGCCTCGAAGGCATGATGGTCGCCGGCACCTTCTGCGGCGCCTGGGCGGGCTACCTGGTCAACCCGTGGGTCGGCCTGCTGGCCGGCATGGCGGGCGGGGCGCTCGGCGGTCTGCTGCACGCGGTCGTGACCGTCACCTTCGGTGTCGACCACATCGTCTCCGGCGTCGGCATCAACCTGCTGATCCCCGGCATCTGCGCGTACGTCAACCGGATCTACTACAAGGACTACGTGGCCTTCGGCGCCGGGCAGAACCAGTCCCCGCCGGCCGATCCGCTGCCGTACATCACCGTTCCGGGCCTGTCCTCCTGGCTGAAGGGCATCGAGGGCCACCACTGGTTCTTCGTCTCCGACGTCGCGGGCGTGCTCGGCGGCCTGGTGACCAACCTCTCCGTGGTCGTGGTGGTGGCCGGCGCGCTGATCGTGGCCAGCTACTTCGCCCTGTGGCGCACGGTCTTCGGCCTGCGCCTGCGCTCCTGCGGCGAGAACCCGACCGCGGCCGAGTCGCTGGGCGTCAACGTCTACAAGTACAAGTACATGGCGGTCATCGCCTCCGGCGCCTTCGCGGGCCTCGGCGGCGCGTACCTCTCGCTGGTCGCCGCGCACTTCTACAAGGACGGCCAGTCGGCCGGCCGAGGCTTCATCGGCCTCGCCGCGATGATCTTCGGCAACTGGCTGCCCGGCGGACTCGCCATGGGCGCGGGCCTGTTCGGCTTCACCGACAGCCTCCAGCTGCGCGACCCGGAGTCGGTGCACGTGCTGATCCTGATCGTCGGCATCGCGATGATCCTGCTCGCGCTGTGGCACCTGTACCGCCGCAAGTACCTCTCGACGGGGATCACCGCCGCGGCGGCCGCCGGCCTGCTGTGCTGGTACGCCTTCACCGACGAGGTGCAGCGTCCGCTGATCGTCGCCACGCCGTACGTGATCACCCTGGTGGTGCTCGCACTGGCCTCGCAGCGACTGCGGATGCCGAAGGCCGACGGCCAGATCTACCGCAAGGGGCAGGGCAAGTGACGGCCCCCGTCGCCGAGGTCGACTGGGAGCGGCTGCGCGAGGCGGCGCGCGAGGCGATGAGCCACGCGTACGCCCCGTACAGCAAGTTCCCGGTCGGCGCGGCGGCGCTGGTGGACGACGGGCGGCTGGTCTCCGGCTGCAACGTGGAGAACGCCTCGTACGGGCTCGGGCTGTGCGCCGAGTGCGGGCTGGTGTCCGCGCTGCACGCCTCCGGCGGCGGGCGGCTGGTGGCCTTCACCTGCGTCGACGGCGCGGGCGAGCTGCTGATGCCCTGCGGGCGCTGCCGCCAGCTGCTGTACGAGCACGGCGGCCCGGAGCTGCTGGTCGACCTGGCCTCCGGCGTGAAGCCGATGAGCGAGGTCCTGCCCGACGCGTTCGGGCCGGAGCGGCTCTAGTCACTTGATTTGTTACGCGCGTAGAGTGTCGCGAGCGGGCCGTCGGACGGTCATCTCGCGGCACTCTTCGCCTTTTCTGCCCTTCATGCCTTTCCTGCCTCACTGAACAACCCTCTTGGAGCACGCATGGACGCCATCTCCGTCATCACGACCAAGCGCGACCGCGGAGAGCTGAGCGACGCTCAGATCGACTGGGTCATCGACGCCTACACCCGCGGCGAGGTCGCCGACGAGCAGATGTCCGCCCTGGCCATGGCGATCCTGCTGAACGGCATGAAGCCCCGCGAGATCAGCCGCTGGACCGACGCGATGATCCGCTCCGGCGTCCGGATGGACTTCTCCTCCCTCCCGCTGCCCACCAGCGACAAGCACTCCACCGGCGGCGTCGGCGACAAGATCACCCTCCCGCTCGCCCCGCTCGTCGCCGCCTGCGGCGCGGCCGTCCCGCAGCTCTCCGGCCGCGGCCTCGGCCACACCGGCGGCACCCTGGACAAGCTGGAGTCCATCCCCGGCTGGCGCGCCCTGCTCTCCAACGAGGAGATGATGGACGTCCTGCGCGGCGCCGGCGCCGTCATCTGCGCCGCCGGCGACGGCCTCGCGCCGGCCGACAAGAAGCTGTACGCCCTGCGCGACGTCACCGGCACCGTCGAGGCGATCCCGCTGATCGCCTCCTCGATCATGTCCAAGAAGATCGCCGAGGGCACCGGCGCGCTCGTCCTGGACGTCAAGGTCGGCTCCGGCGCGTTCATGAAGAACCTCGACGACGCCCGCGAACTCGCCCGCACCATGGTCGGGTTGGGCACCACGGCCGGCGTCAACACCGTCGCCCTGCTCACCGACATGTCCACCCCGCTCGGCCTCACCGCGGGCAACGCGCTGGAGGTCCGCGAGTCGGTGGAGGTGCTGGCGGGCGGCGGCCCGGCCGACGTCGTCGAGCTCACCCTCGCCCTCGCCCGCGAGATGCTCGCCGCGGCCGGCGTCCACGGCAAGGACCCGGCGGACGCGCTGCGCGACGGCTCCGCGATGGACCACTGGCGCCGCATGATCGCCGCCCAGGGCGGCGACGTCGACGCCCCGCTGCCCGTCGCCCGCGAGCAGCACGTCATCGCCGCGCCCGCCTCCGGCGTCCTCACCACCCTCGACGCCTACGCCGTCGGCGTCTGCGCCTGGCGCCTCGGCGCCGGCCGCGCCCGCAAGGAGGACCCGGTCCAGGCCGGCGCCGGCGTCGAGATGCACGCCAAGCCCGGCGACACCGTCGTCGCCGGCCAGCCCCTGCTCACCCTCCACACGGACACCCCGGAGCGCTACGAGTACGCCATCGAAGCCCTCACCGGCGGCATCGAGGTCGCCCCCGCGGGCACGGCGTTCACCCCGAACCCGATCGTCCTCGACCGCATCGCGTAGTCATACGATTACTGCATGTGCGGCAGCGTGCTCTACGCTGCCGCACATGGGAGTTGACCGCTTCACGGTCGAGATCGAACCTGAGGTTCGGGACTGGCTCATCGGGCTTTCGTTGCGGCACTACGCTGTCGTGGCGAATCGCGTCGATGTCTTGGTGGAGAACCCGACGACGCTCGGCGAGCCGCGTTCGCGGCACCTGGAAGGTCCACTGCGGGAGCTGCGCTTCCGTCTGGATGGTGTGGCCACGAGAATCACCTACTGGCTGGCGCCTGGTCGGCGGATCGTTCTGCTGACAGTGTTCACCAAGAGACGGATGCGGGAGACTGCTGAGGTCACCCGGGCGCAATGGGCTCAGAAGATCTGCGAGTCCGAACACGAGCCCGCGCATGAAGAGTTCAGTCGGACCATCCCGGAAGAAGGGCTGCGATGAACCACTCCCAGTGGAAGACCCGCCGCACGCGCGAGCTGTTGGGCGAGCAGGTGGAGGAGAGCCCGGAGATGGCGGCGTTCGGCTTGGAGATGCAGTACTGCATGGCATTGGGGCAGGCGCTCTACGACCGTCGTACGGCTCTCGGTCTCTCGCACGCCGAGGTGGCCCGGCGTGCGGGGATGACCGAAGACGAGATCGAGTGCATCGAGGAAGCCGGCACCGTTCCCACGTTCCCGCTGCTTCAGCGGCTGGCGAGGGCGCTGGACGCCGAGTTCGACATCCACGGTACTGATACCGAGACCACCGTCCGTTTCCAGGCGTCGGCCGCCTGAGCGAGCACCCCAGGAGCCCGCACCCGGTCCGCCGGGTACGGGCTCCTCCGCGTTCTCAGCAGTACGTCCGCAGGACGCTCGTATCGAGGGTCCAGGGGCCGACGGTGACGGTGTCGCCGAAGACGAAGTCCGTGCGCCGCGTGTAGCCGGGCTCGGAGTGCACGATGCCAGTTCCCGTACGGGGATCGACGATCAGGTAGAGCGGGATGTTCATCGCCGAGTAGTCGCGGAGCTTGTCGTGGTAGTCGCTCTCGGGGTTGGGCTTGGAAATGACCTCGACGACCAGCAGCGCCTCGTAGGGTCGAGTCGTGGGAGGGCTGCTCCTGGCGACGACCGTCAGGTCGGGGCGGCGCAGAATTCCCGGTGAGGAGGCCTCGAGGGCGGCATCGGGGCGGGCGACGAATCCCGGGTGGGTGTGGGGGAGCTGGGTGTCGAGCTGTTCGGCCATGTACCGGACCGCCGCTTCGTGGTGTTCGTCCGGCGGCAGCGTCAGGAAGATCTGGCCCCTCGCGACTTCCGCTCTCCCTACGCCGGGGACATCCACCAGGGTGTCGCAAGCCGAGCGGAGCAGGGAGAATTCGGCCGGGCTGATGCTCATGCCCGCGAGCGTACCGTCGACAACCTCCGTGCCGTGTGGGCCTGGTGGGTGGCGTAGAGGGTCACTGCGGCGGCCAGGGCCATGGCGGTGAGGGCGATGGTGGCGGCGCCGGGCCAGCCGGTGGCGTGGTAGGCGTCGGCGCCGAGGGTGCCGCCGAGGCTGTTGCCGAGGTAGTAGGCGATCAGGTAGAGCGCGGAGGCCTGGGCGCGGCCCGTGGTGGCGGTGCGGCCGACGGCCGCCGAGGCGGTGGCGTGGCCGGCGAAGAAGCCGGCGGTGACGAGGACGAGGCCGAGCAGGGTGCACACCAGGGAGTCGGCGAGGGAGAGCAGCAGGCCGGCGGTGGTGACGGCGATGGCGGTGTAGAGGGCGCCTCGGCGGCCGAGGCGGGTGGAGAGGCGGCCGGCGGCCGCGGAGGTGCCGGTGCCGACGAGGTAGACGACGAAGATCGAGGCGGCGATCGACTCCGGCAGGTGGAAGGGGGCGGCGATCAGCCGGTAGCCGATGGTGTTGTAGACGGCGCCGAACACCGCCATGAAGAGCATCCCGAGCGCGTACAGCCGCACCAGCAGCGGGTTGCGCAGGTGCCCGCCGACGGTGCGGGCGAGGGCGCGGGCGTCCACGGGGGCCGGGGTGAAGTGCCGGGCGGCGGGGATGAGCAGGCGGAAGAGGAGGGCGGCGAGCAGGGCGAGGGCCGCGGAGGCGGCCAGGCCCCAGCGCCAGCCGAGGGCGGCGGCCGTCCAGCCGGAGACGAGGCGCCCGCCCATGCCGCCGATGCTGTTGCCGGCCACGTAGAGGCCCATCGCGGAGGCGAGGGCGCTGGGGTGGACCTCCTCGGCGAGGTAGGCCATGGCGGTGGCGGGCAGGCCGGCGAGGGCGGCGCCCTGGAGGACGCGCAGCACGACGAGGGTGGTGAGGTCGGGCGCGAAGGGCAGGGCGAGGGCGAGGGTGGAGGCGGCGAGGGTGGAGGCCGTCATGACCGCCGTGCGGCCGTACCGGTCGGACAGGGCGCTGGCCGGGAGCAGGCCGAGGGCGAGGCCGAGGGTGGCGGCGGAGGCCGTCCAGCTGGCCTGGCCGGGGGTCAGGTCGAGGTCGGCGGAGAGGATCGGCAGCAGGCCCTGGGTGGAGTACAGCAGGACGAAGGTGGCGACCCCGGCGGCGAACAGGGCGAGGTTGGCGCGGCGGAAGGCGCGCTGCCCGGGGCGGTGGCGGTCGTCGGACGGGGTGGCGGGGGCGGGGGCAGTCGAGGCTGCCCTGGTATCGGCGGGCTGCATGGGCACGACCGTAGGCCCGTGGCGGTTGATGCGTCCAATGCATCAAGAGGGGATGATCGATGCGCTGACGCATCAGGACAGGTGGTGGCGGTATGGCCGGGGCGGATTCGGCGGAGAGTGTGGAACAGGGCCACCGGGTGGCCGAGTTGGGGCCGGGGGAGCCGGCGGTGCTGCTGGCGCCGAGGCTGGCGCAGTTCGCCGCGGTGGCCCGGCTGGAGCACGTGACGCGGGCGGCGGCGCTGCTGGGGGTGCCGCAGCCGACGCTGTCGCGGGCGGTGGCCCGGCTGGAGGAGGAGCTGGGGGTGGACCTGCTGGCCCGGCAGGGCCGTACCGTCCGGCTGACGAGGGCGGGGCGGCTGCTGCTGGCCTCGGTGGAGCGGGCGCTGGCGGAGGTCGAGCGGGGCGCGGAGGCGGCCCGGGCGGAGGCGGACCCGGCGGCCGGGCGGGTGGCCTTCGGCTTCCTGCACACGATGGGGCCGGACGCGGTGCCCGCCCTGCTGCGCGGGTTCCGGGCCGAGCACCCGCAGGTGCGGTTCCAGCTGGTGCAGGACTACGGCGGGGCGATGCTGGAGCGGCTGCGGGCGGGCGAGTTGGACCTGTGCCTGGTCGCGCCGCTGCCGGACGACCCGGCCTTCGTCGCCCGCCCGCTGGACGAGCAGCGGCTGGGCCTGGTCGTCCCGGCGGACCACCGGCTGGCCGGGCGGCGGCGGATCAGGCTGGCGGAGGTGGCGGAGGAGCCGTTCGTCGGGCTGGAGCCGGGGTACGGGCTGCGCGTCATCACCGACGACTTCTGCGCGCAGGCGGGCTTCGTGCCCCGGCTGACCTTCGAGGGGGAGGAGGCGGAGACGCTGCGCGGGCTGGTGGCGGCCGGGCTGGGCGTGGCGCTGCTGCCTCCGCCGCTGGTGCCCAGGCCGGGGGTGGTGGAGCTGGAGGTGACGGCGCCGAGGACGCGCCGGGCGGTGGGGCTGGCGTGGGCGGCGGGGCGTCCGCTGACCCCGCCGGTGGCGGCCTTCCGGGATTTCGTGCTGTCCCGGCGGGGGCGGTTGCTCCAGCACGACTGACGCCCGGGCGTTCTTCCGGTGGATCGTATGGACCGGCCGGTGGAATTCCGCGTGGACTTTGGACCATTCGACGGTATTCCCGGTGGTGGGTCTACGCGCGTAGGGGCTATATTTCCGCAATGGAGAAGCAGATCCCCGTCAGCACCGCGGGCACGGGCCCGCGCATTCCCACCCCCGACCAGATCCGCCGCGCGCCGAAGGTGCTGCTGCACGACCACCTGGACGGCGGGCTGCGCCCGGAGACCGTCGTCGAGCTGGCCGCCGCGGTCGGCTACGAGGGACTCCCGACGACGGACCCGAAGGAACTCGGCGAGTGGTTCCGCGAGGCCGCCGACTCCGGCTCGCTCGTCCGCTACCTGGAGACCTTCGCGCACACCTGCGCCGTCATGCAGACCCGCGAGGCCCTGATCAAGGTCGCCGCCGACTGCGCCGAGGACCTGGCCGCCGACGGCGTCGTGTACGCCGAGGTCCGCTACGCCCCCGAGCAGCACCTGGAGGCCGGGCTGAGCCTGGACGAGGTCGTCCAGGCCGTCAACGAGGGCTTCCGCCTCGGCGAGGCCAACGCCCGTACGGCCGGCCACCGCATCCGCGTCGGCACCCTGCTGACCGCCATGCGCCACGCCGCCCGCTCCACCGAGATCGCCGAGCTGGCCAACCGCCACCGGGACCAGGGCGTCGTCGGCTTCGACATCGCCGGCGCCGAGGCGGGCCACCCGCCGACCCGCCACCAGGCCGCCTTCGACTACCTCAAGGGCGAGAACAACCACTTCACCATCCACGCGGGCGAGGCCTTCGGCCTGCCGTCGATCTGGGAGGCCCTGCAGTGCTGCGGCGCCGACCGGCTCGGCCACGGCGTGCGGATCGTCGACGACATCACGGTGAAGGAGGACGGCTCCGTCGAGCTCGGCCGCCTCGCCGCGTACGTGCGCGACAAGCGCGTCCCGCTGGAGATGTGCCCGACCTCCAACCTCCAGACGGCGGCGGCCGCCTCGTACGCCGAGCACCCGATCGGGCTGCTGAGCCGGCTCAAGTTCCGGGTCACCGTGAACACCGACAACCGGCTGATGAGCGGCACCAGCATGAGCCAGGAGTTCGGGCACCTGGTGGACGCCTTCGGCTACACGCTGGGCGACATGGAGTGGTTCACCGTGAACGCGATGAAGTCCGCGTTCCTGCCCTTCGACGAGCGGCTGGCGATGATCAACGACGTGATCAAGCCGGGCTACGCCGAGCTCAAGGCGGAGTGGCTGTTCAGCTCCGGTTCGGGCTCCGGGTCGGGCTCCGGTTCCGGCTCCGGCGAGAACTGAGCGGTTCGGTCGTGCACGGCGTCGGATGAACGCCCTTTTCCGGAAAGGAAATTGGCGTTCATCCGACTTTTCCCTCGGGTGAGTGAACGGCCTTTGGTGCTGGCGCGAACCTCTCACTACGGTGTGCCAGTCATGCCGTCGACGACAGCGGTGACGGCGGTCGCCCGTACGCCGTCCTCGTCGGAGCCGGCCACCGACGACGACCCAAGGGGACGAACCATGAAGCAGGCTCTCAAGGCCGCCGGCACCGCTGCGCTCGGCATCGCGATCGCGGCGGTCGGTACCGGCGTGGCCTCCGCGGCGGACGGCCAGGCGGCAGGCGGCCTCGGGCTTCCCACCGGCGCGGTGACGAACCCCGCGGTGACCGGTGCGGTCACCGACACCGCCTCCAAGCTGCCCGGCGGCGACAAGGTCACCGGCGCGCTCGGCACCCTCGCCCCGACCGCCGGCCACGCGGCCGCCGCGGCCCCCGAGGCGCCCGCCGCCGCTCCCGTCGCCGGGGTCACCCAGACCCGCGGCGCCATCCCGAGCGTCCCGGGCCTCGACAAGACCCCGATCGGCGGCCTGACCGGCGCCCTGCCGCTGCCGGGCCTCGCCGGCTGATCAGGCCAGCGGCACGACGGGCCGCCCGCCCCGGGACCTCCGGGGCGGGCGGCCCGTTCTCGTGCGTCCGCCGGGATCACGGCTCCTGGGGGAGCAGCACCCACAGGGCGAGGTAGACGAGGCACTGCGGACCGGGCAGCAGGCAGGACAGCAGGAAGATCAGGCGGACGGTCCAGGGCGTCAGGCCGAAGCGCTCGGCGATGCCGGCGCAGACGCCGGCGATGACGCGGTTGTGGCGGGGGCGGGCGAGGCGCGCGCTCATGCGCCCACCTCGCTGCGCTCGGCGGGGGCATTCGCCCACGCGCACCTCTTGATGACTCGCTCGCTTCGCTCGCTCATGTGGTGTCTCCCAATCGGGTGCGACCCGGTCGGCCGGTCCGGCGGGTGTACCTCCATGCTCCGTCGGGGAAGGCGCGGAAGCCTCCGCCCACCAGGTGATTCGCGGCCCCGACGGGTCACCGGGGAGGCGTAGCCGATCGTCGGGGTCGTCTCGGGGAGGGCCCTGAGGGCGAAGGTCCCGTTCGAGCTCCGGGTGGGGGCGGAAACCCCGTGGCGAAGCGGTCGGACCATCTGGATATGATTCCGCGGTCGCTGATCACGGGGGGCTGAATCGGCGGTGCCTTCACGGCTTCAAACGACCCCTCACGCCTGCGACTTCGCACGTTCCGGGCAATCGCCCGCATTCCTCCGTGAGGTTCACTTGCACCGCAGAATCCTTGCCGTCGCCGCCGCTGCCACCCTGGTCTCAGGGCTCGCCCTGACCTCGGCTTCGGTCGCGTTCGCGGCCCCGGTGGCCCCCGGCCCGACCGCTCCGGCGCCGCAGGGTCACGCCGTGCCCGTCACGGTCACCGTCAACGGCTTCCCGGCCACCGCTCGGGCCGGCAGCACCGTCGAGTTCACCGCGACCCTCAAGAACACCGCCGACCACCAGGTCGAGGTGCCCAGCACCGGCTTCGCCGTGGCCGCCGTCGGCCCAGCCCTCCAGCAGAGCCAGCTCAAGCTGGAGTTCCAGCGCCCGGGCGGCACGCAGTGGCAGGACGCCAAGGTGAACAACAACGGCACCGGCGGCTTCTGGCAGCTCGACGAGTTCGCCACCCAGCTGCACCTGGCCCCCGGCGCCGAGGCCGTCTATCGGCTGCGGCTGACCTTCGCGGCCGACGCCGCCCCGGGCCAGGCCTCGGCGAACTTCAGCGCCGTGGTCAGCGACCCGGCCCTGCCGGTGGAGCAGCGCGGCCAGTGGGTCTCGGGCGGCACCCCGAACTTCACCATCGAGCCGGTCGGCGGCCCGACCACCCCGGCCACCGCCGGACTGCCGGACGTCAAGGTCGAGGGCGTGCCGGACTCCTTCACCGCCGGGGGTGAGGCCAAGCCCTTCAAGGCCGTCTACACCAACCGCACCGGCAAGGACCTGCGGATCGTCCCCGCGATCGTCTTCCAGGGCGAGGGCGTGCTGCGGCCCGAGGCCGTGAAGCTGGAGTTCCAGACGCAGACGGGCCAGTGGCTGCCCGGTACGCCGGCGCCGGACGGGGACATCCCCGGCACCCAGCTGGGCGTGGACCTGAGCACCGGCAACAAGGACACCGACGTCATCGCGCTGCCGAACGGCGAGACCCGTACGGTCAACCTGCGCCTGGCCTTCACCAAGGACGCCCCGGTGGCGGCCGAGTCGGTCTTCGCCAACGGCTACAGCCTGCCCGGGCCCGGCGAGCGCGAGGCGGGGACGTCCAGTCCCAAGGCCGCGTTCAAGATCACGGCCGGAGGCGGCTCGACCCCGACCACCCCGACCACCCCGGCCACCACCGCGCCCTCCACGCCCCCGGCGACGGACCCGACCCAGGCCCCGGTCGTCTCGGCCGCGCAGACCGGTAGCGGCGGCACCACGGGCGGTACGGGCGGCACGTCCGCCTCCGGCACCTCCGCCTCCGGCACCTCCGCCACGGGGACCACCGGCACCACCCTGGCCTCCACCGGCGGCGACTCCTCGTCCGCCCCCATGGCCATCACCGGCGCCACCGCGATCGCCCTCGGCGCGGGCACCCTCGTCCTGGCCCGCCGCCGCCGCGCCGCGCGGGGCTGACGCCCGCGCGGCGTCCCCGGTCCGGGTGCGGCGAAGGCCCGCCGGTCGTGACCGGCGGGCCTTCGGGTGTCGCGTGCGGGCGGGGCTCAGGCGCCCGGCTGGTGCGGCGGGGTGGGCTGCGCGTACGGGTTGTCCGCCACCGGCTGCGCGGGCACGCCCGGCTGGTACGGAGCGGCACCCTGCGGGGCGACCG
Source organism: Kitasatospora sp. NPDC101183 (assembly GCF_044767945.1). Classification (NCBI taxonomy): domain Bacteria; kingdom Bacillati; phylum Actinomycetota; class Actinomycetes; order Kitasatosporales; family Streptomycetaceae; genus Kitasatospora; species Kitasatospora sp. NPDC101183. The sequence goes on from NZ_JBIWOW010000014.1 coordinate 194,578, forward strand.
GCGCGGCCGGGGCCGCGGGCTGCCAGGCCTGCGGCTGCGCGGGCGCGCCGGGGGCCTGCGGGGCGGCGGCGTTCGGGTTGAACGGCGCCTGCTGCGGGGCGTTCGGGTTGTACGGGACGTTGGGGTTGTACCCCGCCATCGGGGCGGCCGGCTGCTCGGCCTTCTTGTTGCCGCGCTCCACGATCGCCTTCACGGTGGCGACGATCAGCAGGACCGGCGCGATGAACGCCTTGAAGAAGATGGTGTAGGTGCCGCCCTCGAAGACGAACGCCAGGTAGAAGGCGTATCCGAGGAAGCCGATGCCGACCAGGATGTTGAGGATTCGCAGGCCGACCTTCACGCCCGGGCCACCGACTCCGAGGCCGAGCGTGATGATGCCGCTGAGGGCGAGGAACACGACGTACCAGGAGAAGAGCGGCTCGGCGCTGAAATCGAGATTCAAGGTGCTTCCTGTGACCGGAATGAAAAACGGGGAAACCGTTCGGGGACGAGAGCGCACAGTACTGGAGGCGGCTGACATCCGTCGTCGCCTTTTCATCACGGTGTCATTGCGGCAGGCCGCAACGGCGATTGACGAGGTGGGAAATGAACGGCTATGAGCTGCTGCGGGTCTTTTGCGGTCCGGACGGTGGATACGGGAACGAGCTCGCCGTGGTGCGGGACGGCGCCGCGCTGCCCGCGCGGGAGGACCGGCAGGCCCTCGCCCGCGAACTCGGGTACAGCGAAACGGTGTTCGTCGACGACCCGGTGGCGGGGGCGGTCGACATCTACACCCCGACCGTGCGGCTCCCTTTCGCCGGCCACCCCTGCGTGGGTGCGGCCTGGCTGCTCGGCGTGGACGAACTGGTCACCGCCGCCGGGGTCGTGGGCGTGCGCCGCGAGGGCGGGCTGACCAGGATCGAGGCCCGGCCCGAGTGGGCGCCCGGCCGCACCCTGCGGCCGTACGGCTCGGCCGCCGAGGTGGATGCGCTGGAGGTGCCGCCGCCGGGGGAGTGGATCTACGCCTGGGCCTGGCAGGACGAGGCGGCCGGGACGGTCCGGGCCCGCGCCTTCCCCGGGCGGGGCGACGGCATCGACGAGGACGAGGCGACGGGCGCGGCCGCCCTGCTGCTCACCGGGCACCTCGGGCGGGCGCTGACGATCACCCAGGGCCGGGGCTCGCAGCTGCTGACCGGGCCGCGCCCGGGCGGGCTGATCGAGGTCGGCGGCCGGGTCGTGTCGGAGGGCGTGCGGCGCCTCAGCTGAGGGGCGGCGTCGGCTCGGCGTAGGCGCGGGGCCGGGGGGCGACGGCGACCACAGGCGCGACGACCGGAGTGATCACCGAACCCGCCTCGCGAACCGGAGCGCCCGCCGCCCGCCGTGCCCGGACGGCGGCCGTCGTCAGGCGCTCCCGCAGCACGTGCCGCAGGCCGGGGACGAAGGCGAGGTGGGTGACGGCCACGCCGATCACCGCGAGCAGGATGTGGTCGACGTTGAGCACGTGCCCGGGCGTCCAGGAGGAGAGGAACTCCAGGCCGGTCGCCAGCAGCGCGGAGGCGCCGGTGGTCCGCAGGAAGGACAGCAGCCAGGGCGCCCGGACCCGCCCCCCGGCCAGCGGGAGCAGCACCCCGAGCGGGGCCAGCAGCAGTAGTTCGCCGGCCACCTGCCAGCCCGTGGAGGAGGGCAGGGAGGCCAGCGGCGTCAGGTTGGCGTCGTACACCCAGGCCACCGGCAGCGGCCGGAGGACCACCAGCCAGAGCACCACCGCCAGGTGGCAGGCCAGGCCCGCCAGCCCGATCAGGCGGAGGGGACGGTGGACGGCCGCCGCCGGCCCGGTCTCGGTCCGTGCGCCGGAACGCTCCTCGCGTGTCCTGGTGCCATCTCGCTGCACGGGGGGAAGGACGTGAGCCGGCGGCGTGACGGTTCCATGCCGAGCGTGAACATTCCCTGAGCGCCCCCGCGCCCGCCGGTGACTACCGGCAGCCCGCGCTCGGGACGGCGCTGAACGGGTTGTCCGGCGGCGCGCTCGTGGTCTGCGCCGGGGTCGGCGAGGGGCTCGCGGCGGCCTTGGCGCCCCCGCGCGCCTGGGTGACGGCCGGTGCCGGGGCGGGGGTGGCCAGGGCGGGCGGGACGTGCGGGGCGGTCGGGCAGGCCGTCCGGCTGGCCGGGGCGCCGGCGTCCACCGGCACGGCGGTGGGCCGGATGCCGCAGCCGCAGGCCAGCGCGAGCAGCAGCACCACCCCGGCCGAGCGGCGCAGGGCGGCGGGGCCCACAGCGGGGCGTACGGCGGTGGAGCGGGTCACCTGGCGTCCTCGTCCCGGGCGGCGCCGCGCAGCGGTCCGCCCTCGGTCTCGTCCTCGGACGGCGGGGTGGGCGGGGCCAGCGGCAGCGTCAGGGTGAACACCGCGCCGACCTCCCCGTTGGCCGCCGTGATCGTGCCCCCGTGGATCTGGGCGTTGGCCATCGCGATGGACAGGCCCAGACCGCTGCCCTCGGAGCGGGCCCGCCCCCGGTCGGCCTTGTAGAAGCGGTCGAAGACGTGCGGCAGGACGTCCTCGGGGATGCCGGGCCCGCTGTCGGAGACCTCGACCACCACGGAGTCCTCGGTCTGCCGGACCTTGACGCGCACCGGCGAGCCGCCGTGCTTGAGCGCGTTGCCGATCAGGTTGGCGAAGACCACGTCCAGGCGGCGCGGGTCGACCACGGCCAGGATGCCGCGCGGGGCGTCCAGTTCGACGGCGTCGTACCAGGCGCGGCCGTCGATGCAGGACATGATCAGGTCGGCGATGTCCACCTCGTCGGCGACGAGCTTCGCGGTGCCGGCGTCGAAGCGGGTGACCTCCATGAGGTTCTCCACCAGGTCGGACAGGCGCCTGGTCTCGCTCACCACCAGCCGTACGGCGGGCTCGATCATCGGGTCGAGGGACTCGGCCTCGTCCTCCAGGATGTCGGTGACGGCGGTCATCGCGGTCAGCGGGGTGCGCAGCTCGTGCGACATGTCGGCGACGAACCGCCGGCTCTGCGCCTCGCGCGCGCTCAGCTCCTCCACCTGCTCGTGCAGGGCCTCCGCCGTCCGGTTGAACGTCCGCGCCAGGTCGGCGAGTTCGTCCGCGCCGTCGACTTCGAGCCGGGTGTCCAGCCGCCCCTCGCCGAGCTTGCGGGCGGCGTCGCCGAGCCGCTTGACCGGCCGCAGCACGGTGGCCGAGGCGGCCTGGGCGAGCAGCGCGGAGCCGATCAGGGCGAGCAGGGTGGCGATGGAGAGCGACCAGCCGAGGGTGTTGAGGTCGGCCCGCTCGTTCTCCAGCGACTTGAACATGTACGCCGTCGGGCCGCTCGGCAGCACCTTGCTGCCGCCGATCAGGAAGGGTCGGCCCTCCAGGTTCTGCCGCTGCCAGTACAGGTGGTACGGGTACGGGTTGTTCTCGGTGATCTCGCGCGGCTTGGCGACGGTGGACTGCAGCGGCTTCGGGACATCGGCCAGGGTGAAGTGCGTCGGGTCGGAGGAGGCCGTGCACCCCGGGTGCTCCGGGTCCGTCACCACCACGTCGTAGGTCAGGCCGGAGCTGGCCACGTTGGAGGCGAGGACGGAGAGGTCCGCGCAGGTCGCGTTCATCGGCAGGATGGAGACGTTGCGGCTGAGCGAGACCCGGAAGTCGTTGAGCGCCGTGTCCTGGGCGCGCTTGAGCACCGCGTCGCGGTTCAGCCAGTACGCGATGCCGGAGGCCGAGACGGCGGCGAGCAGCGCGACGGCCGCGAACACCGCGATCAGCCGCACGCGCAGCGAGCGCAGCTGGCGCCATGAAACGGCCAGGTGGCGCCGGCCGGTCGTCTGGTGGTCAGTCACAGGAGCCTGTCGTCGTACGGGAGTTCGGGCGGGTCAACGGGGTCAACGGGGTCGACGGGGTCAACGGGGTCGACGGGTGGGCGGAGGCGGATCAGGCCGGCGGGTCCAGCCGGTACCCCACCCCGCGCACGGTGCGGATCAGCGTCGGCGCGGAGGGCACGTCCTCGACCTTGGCGCGCAGCCGCTGCACGCAGGCGTCCACCAGCCGGGAGTCGCCCAGGTAGTCGTGCTCCCAGACCAGCCGCAGCAGCTGCTGTCGGGAGAGCGCCTGGCCGGGCCGGCGGCTGAGCTCCAGCAGCAGCCGCAGCTCGGTCGGGGTGAGCTGGAGGTCCTGGCCGTCCTTGGTGACGGTCATGGCCGCGCGGTCGATCACCACCGTCCCGTACGCGGAGGAGTCCGAGCTCTCCCGCTCGCCGCGCCGCAGCACCGCGCGGATGCGCGCGTCCAGGACGCGTGGCTGCACCGGTTTCACCACGTAGTCGTCCGCGCCGGACTCCAGGCCGACCACCACGTCGATGTCGTCGGAGCGGGCGGTGAGCAGGATGATCGGCAGCTGGTCGGTGCGGCGGATGCGGCGGCACACCTCGAAGCCGTCGATTCCGGGCAGCATGACGTCCAGCACGATCAGGTCGGGCCGCTGCTCCTTGAAGAGCCTCAGACCGTCCTCGCCGGAGGCGGCGGTGGCCACACGGTGGCCCTGGCGGGTGAGAGCGAGTTCGAGGCCGGTCCGGATGGCGTCGTCGTCCTCGATCAGTAGGAGGAAAGGCACGGCCCCATTTTGGCCCACCCGCAGCGTCGAATCACCCCCCGGACCGGTCACGGACCGTACGGGAACCGGAAGGAACGCCCCCGGCGTCCGGTACGGAGGGAGGCGGACCGCGACGAAAGTCCCGCCCCTGTGACACCCCTGTGACAGTCGGCGGACAGCGCCATCACAACCGGCGGGCAGGATTTTCGATGTCGCCGCAGGACAGCGGGCCCCAGGGCCGGCTGGAGGGCGGCAACCGGAACCGCTCGTACCGACCCAGGGGGCGCACGATGAACGCCACGCTTCAGACCCGGACCAACCCGGCTGTCCGCACCGCGCGTTCGTCAGCCAGTGCCTCCCCCCGGACCCGTTACGAGATCAGGACCGACGAGAACTCCGGTGCCGTGACCGTACGGGGGTGCGCGCACAGCGCCGGGAACACTGTCGCCCGCCGGGTGAGCGGCGGCGGCAGGACGGGGGAGCTGTACGGGATCGGCCGGACGGGGAGTGCGGCCGACTCCGCCGGCACCCTCACGCTGCGGGGGATCCTCCCCGTCCGCGTCGAGGGCAAGGACGCCCTGGGGGGCACACGGGGGAACAACGGCCTGCGGACGGTCGGCTCGGGGGAGCCGGCCGGCCGCGAGGCCGCCGGTGCGACGCTGCTGCGGCTGAACCCCGCCGCGGCCCGCACCACCGAGGCGGCACAGGGGGACGCGCGGGGGGAGCTCCCGCCCGTCGCGGAGGACCACATCACGGAGTTCACCGCGTACGTGCGCGAGCGCCGCGCCTCCCTGTACGCCACGGCGTACCACCTGACCGGTGACCGCTACGAGGCCGAGGACCTGCTGCAGAGCGCGCTCTTCAGCACCTACCGCGCCTGGGGCCGCATCACCGACAAGGCCGCGGTCGGCGGGTACCTGCGCCGCACCATGACCAACCTGCACATCTCCGCCTGGCGGCGCCGCAAGGTCAACGAGTACCCGACCGAGGAGCTGCCGGAGACGGCCGGCGACACGGACGCGATGGGCGGCACCGAGCTGCGCGCCGTGCTCTGGCAGGCGCTGGCGAAGCTGCCGGAGAACCAGCGGACCATGCTGGTGCTGCGGTACTACGAGGGCAAGACCGACCCGGAGATCGCCGACGTGCTGGGGATCAGCGTCGGCACGGTCAAGAGCAGCATCTGGCGCGCGCTGCGCCGGCTGCGCGAGGACGAGCACCTGAACAAGTCGGGCGACACCGCCCGCGCGTTCGGCGAGCTGGTCGCGTAACAGCGAGGACTCCCGTCGGGGGACGGGTAGCGGACGGTCACGGTCCGGGGGTCGGCTCGGGGGAGCGGCCCGTGGGGGAGCCGAGGATCGTTCGAGGGGCGACGGGCCCGGTGCGGGGGAGACGCACCGGGCCCGTCGTTCTGCTGTTCCCGCAGGGTCCGCTCAGACCGTGGTGAAGCGCCCCGCCCGGTCCGCCACGCGTATCCGCCGCTCGGCCTCGGGGCCGGCGCAGGCGTACGAGCCCAGCGAGACCTGCCGGTCGACGATCGACCGCTCGGCGCGCATCAGCCGCGCGCCCCGGCGCAGCAGCACGGGCAGCGACTTGCGGCCCTCCCGGACGTCCCGGCGCAGCCGCCGCCAGGCCGTGGTGAGCGCGCCGTTGCGCAGGCACAGGGCGTCGCTCAGCAGGCCCTGCTCCCGGCACTCGGCGACGATCTCGGCGGCGAAGATGCCCTCGGCGATGAACGCGCCCGCCTCGCCGAGTTCGAGGGTGTGGGTGCCGACGCGGCCGTTGTCCGGGATCGAGTACACCGGCACCTCGGCGCGGCCCCGCTCGTGCAGGGTGCGGATGGCGGCGATCGCCTGGTCGCGGTGCCAGGCGAGCGGCGAGTCCCAGTCGACGGCGCCGTCCGGCAGCCGCGGCAGGGTCGGGTCGTCGCCGTCCTTGTAGAAGTCGTCGAGCTGGAGGACGGGAAGGCCGCTGCGCTCGGCGAGGGAGGACTTCCCCGATCCGGACGGCCCGGAGATCAGGATCACGCGGGCGTGCGAGGTCGGTGCGGGGTTCATGGGGGAGTCACTCACGGGACACCAGTCTGACGCATCCCGGCCGGTTGTCGAAACCGGTCGGTCACATGTTTTCGGAGCCGGAGCCGGAGCCGGGGCCGGCGAGGGCGGCGTGCAGCATCGGCAGGTAGCGGCTGTCGACCTGGAGGTAGACGGTCCTGCCGCCGCCGGGCGGTTCGTAGCCGGTGGCGGCCCAGTCCTGGCTGTGCCAGGTGTCGGGCTCGGGCTCGTGGAAGGCGCCGCCGACGGGCAGGTCGACCTGGCCGAGGACGCGGGAGCCGAAGGTGACCGTGCGCGACGCCGGGGTGACGCGCAACTTCCCGTTGACGTACGCGCGTTGCCAGCCGGGCCGCTCGGACCGGGCCGAGCAGGGGATGCGTACGGGCCTCCCGGCTGCCAGCCGCCTGCGGGTGCGGGAGACGTGCCACCGGCGCAGGAACCCGTCCGTGAGCAGCGGCATCAGCTCGGCGATCAACTCTCCCACGGCGCCCCCTCGTTCGTTCCCCGGTCGTTCCGGGGTCGTTCCCTGTACGGAGGATTCTGGCCCGCCGGGGCCGCTGCGGGGATCGCCGAAAGTCGAGACGCGCGGTGACGAAAGTCGACGGACCCGCACCTGGGGGGGAGAGGTGCGGGTCCGTCCCATGACCGCCCGGGCCCTGGGGGGAGTGGGCACTGGGGGCGGTCAGTCCATGGAGTTGTGACTAACGGGGACCGAGGTCAGATCCCCATCGGGTGCCAGACCGTCTTCGTCTCCAGGAACGAGAGTAGCCGGTCCGTACCGGGCGCATCCGTCCAGTCCCGGGCGAACGGGTCGAGCTCCGGACGGATCACCCGCTTGAGGGTATCCGCGGCGGCGGCCTCCAGGGCGGGCGCCGCGCCGGGGCCGTCCTCGGCGATCGCGCCGGTGAGGTCCAGCGCGTTGACGTCCTGGTGCGAGGCCAGGGTCGGCGCGATGTCGGCCGTGCGGCCCGAGACGATGTTGACGACGCCGCCCGGGACGTCCGAGGTGGCGAGCACCTCGCCCAGGGACAGCGCGGGCAGCGGGGCGTCCGCGGCGACCGCGACCACGACCGTGTTGCCGGTGGCGATGGCCGGGGCGATCACCGAGACCAGGCCGAGCAGCGAGTGCCCGTACCCGGCCTGCGGGGCCACGATCCCGATCACGCCGGTCGGCTCCGGGGTGGAGAGGTTGAAGTACGGGCCGGCGACGGGGTTGGCGCCGCCCGCGATCTGGGCGACCTTGTCCGTCCAGCCCGCGTACCAGACCCAGCGGTCGATCGCGGCGTCCACCAGCGCGGCGGCCTTCTTCGGGCCGATGCCCTCGGAGAGCGCGACCTCGGCGGCGAACTGCTCGCGGCGGCCCTGGAGCATCTCGGCGACCCGGTACAGCACCTGGCCGCGGTTGTACGCGGTGGTGCCGGCCCAGCCCTTGACCGCCTTGCGGGCGGCCACGACGGCGTCGCGGGCGTCCTTGCGGGTGCCCAGCGGGGCGTTGGCGAGCCACTGGCCCTTTGCGTCGGTCACCTCGTACACCCGCCCGCTCTCGGAGCGCGGGAACTTCCCGCCGACGTACAGCTTGTAGGTCTTGAGGACGTCAAGACGCGTGACATCAGACATCGAGGTAGGCCTCCAGACCGTGGCGGCCACCCTCGCGGCCGTAACCCGACTCCTTGTAGCCGCCGAACGGCGAGGTCGGGTCGAACTTGTTGAAGGTGTTGGCCCAGACCACGCCGGCCTTGAGCTGGTTCGCCATCCAGAGGATGCGCGAGCCCTTCTCCGTCCAGATGCCGGCGGAGAGGCCGTACGGGGTGTTGTTGGCCTTCTCGACGGCCTCCGCGGGGGTGCGGAAGGTCAGGACGGACAGCACCGGGCCGAAGATCTCCTCCTGGGCGATCCGGTGGGCCTGGCTGACGCCGGTGAACAGGGTCGGCTTGAACCAGAAGCCGGTGCCCGGGAGTTCGCAGGCGGGGGACCAGCGCTCGGCGCCCTCGGCCTCGCCGGCCTCGGTCAGCGCGGTGATCCGGGCCAGCTGCTCGGCGGAGTTGATCGCGCCGATGTCGGTGTTCTTGTCCAGAGGGTCGCCGACGCGCAGGGTGGCCATCCGGCGCTTGAGGGCGTCCAGCACCTCGTCCTGGACGGACTCCTGGACCAGCAGGCGCGAGCCCGCGCAGCAGACGTGGCCCTGGTTGAAGAAGATGCCGTTGACGATGCCCTCGACGGCCTGGTCGATCGGCGCGTCGTCGAAGACGATGTTGGCGGCCTTGCCGCCCAGCTCCAGCGACAGCTTCTTGCGGGTGCCGGCCAACTGCCTGGCGATCGCCCGGCCGACCGGGGTGGAGCCGGTGAAGGCGACCTTGTTGACGTCCGGGTGCGCGGTGAGCGCGGCGCCCGTACGGCCGTCACCGGTGACGATGTTGACGACGCCCTTCGGCAGACCGGCCTGGCGGCAGATCTCGGCGAAGCGCAGGGCCGTCAGCGGGGTGGTCTCGGCCGGCTTGAGGACGACGGTGTTGCCGGTCGCCAGCGCCGGGGCGATCTTCCACGCCAGCATCAGCAGCGGGAAGTTCCACGGGATGACCTGGCCGGCCACGCCCAGCGGCCTGGGGCTCTGGCCGAAGCCGGCGTAGTCGAGCTTGTCGGCCCAGCCCGCGTAGTAGAAGAAGTGCGCGGCGACCAGCGGCAGGTCGACGTCGCGGGTCTCGCGGATCGGCTTGCCGTTGTCGATCGACTCCAGGACGGCCAGCTCGCGGCTGCGCTCCTGGATGATCCGGGCGATCCGGAACAGGTACTTGGCGCGCTCGCTGCCGGGCAGGGCGGACCAGTCGACGAAGGCCTTGCGGGCGGCGGCGACGGCGCGGTCCACGTCCTCGTCGGTGCCCTGGGCGAACTCGGCGAGCACCTGCTCGGTGGCCGGGTTGACCGTCTTCAGGGCCTCGCTGCCGGAGGAGTCGACGAACTCGCCGCCGATGAAGTGCCCGTAGGAGGTGGCGATGTCGCCCGCGGCGGCGGGGGACTCGGGGGCCGGGGCGTACGCGAAGAGGCCGCCCTTGCGCACGGGCTCCTCGGTGGCGGCGGGGGTGGTGGTGGTCTTCTTCTTGGCCATGGTGATCAGTCCACCGTCACGTAGTCGGGGCCGGAGTAGCGTCCGGTGGTGAGCTTCTGGCGCTGCATCAGCAGGTCGTTGAGCAGGCTGGAGGCGCCGAAGCGGAACCAGTGCGGGGTCAGCCAGTCGTCGCCGAGGGTCTCGTTGACCATCACCAGGTACTTCATGGCGTCCTTGGTGGTGCGGATGCCGCCCGCGGGCTTCACGCCGACCTGCACGCCGGTGGCCGCGCGGAAGTCGCGGACGGCCTCCAGCATCAGCAGCGTGACCGGCGGGGTCGCGTTGACGGCGACCTTGCCGGTGGAGGTCTTGATGAAGTCGGCGCCGGCCAGCATCGCCAGCCAGGAGGCGCGGCGCACGTTGTCGTACGTCTGCAGCTCGCCGGTCTCGAAGATCACCTTGAGGTGGGCGGAGGTGCCGTCGGCGCGCTCGCACGCCTCCTTGACGGCGACGATCTCCTGGAAGACGTCGAAGTAGCGGCCGGAGAGGAAGGCGCCGCGGTCGATCACCATGTCGATCTCGTCGGCGCCCGCGGCCACCGCGTCGGCGGTGTCGGCGAGCTTGACCGGGAGGGCGGCGCGGCCCGCCGGGAAGGCGGTGGCGACGGAGGCGACCTGGATGTCGGTGCCCTTGAGGGCGTCCTTCGCGGTGGCGACCATGTCCGGGTAGACGCAGATCGCGGCGACGCGGGGGGTGGTCGGATCGGTCGGGTCGGGGGTCCTGCCCTTGGCGCACAGGGCGCGCACCTTGCCGACCGTGTCCGCGCCCTCGAGCGTGGTCAGGTCGATCATGGAGATCGCCAGGTCGATGGCGTACGCCTTCGCCGTGGTCTTGATCGAGCGGGTCCCGAGGGTGGCGGCACGCGCCTCCAGGCCGACCTGGTCGACGCCGGGCAGGCCGTGCAGGAAGCGGCGGAGCGAGGCCGCGGACGACGCAACGTCCGCGAGGCCGCTACCCGCAACGCCGGGGGCATTGGCTGCAACAGTGGACATAGTCACCAGACCAGCATATCTACGCGCGTAGTCGTCCGCTAGGGTGCCCCCCTTTCGTAGCCGGACCGAGATCTGGGGGTGAGGCGGGTCCTCGACTCCGTCGATGGTGCGCACAATCGAACATGGTGAGCAGACTGCTCCATGGCCCACATTCCGGGAACTGGGTAGCATGGACGCATGAGTGTCACAGACGACCGTCCGGTGGAAGCCACGACCACGGTCGGCCACCGAGGGCGCATCATCCTGCCCGTCGCCATCCAGCGCGCCGCCCACATGCGCGAAGGCGCGCGAGTCCACCTCAGGGTGCTCGAGGACGGGGGCGTGATCATCGAGACCACCGACGACATCAAGCGCCGACTGAAGTTCCGCCTCCCCGCCGGAGTCGATCTCGCAGCCGATGACCGCGCCGAGGCGGACGACGAAGAGGAGCGGGGTGCCGCATGACCCACCTCCTCGATGCGGGCGCGGTCCTCGCGTGGATGGCCGACGAGCCCGGAGCCGAGCGCGTCGACGACGTCCTCGACGGCGCCCGGCTGCCCACGGTCTGCCTCACCGAGGTCCTCCGCCGGGCTCAGGCGTACGGACACCCCAGCCCGCCGCGCCGCATCGCGGACGACCTCGTGGGCGCCGGTCTGATCATCGTCGAGGACGTCACCCAGGCCGACGCCGTCCGGGCCGCCGAGTTGCGCCACCTCTCGTACACCACGCGGCCCCGGTGGACCGAGGACGATCTGCGGCACACCCGGTCCGCCAGACCGGGGACCCTGTCCACCGCGGACTCGCTGTGCATCGCCGTTGCCGAGCGTCTCGACCTGCCCGTCCTGACCACGGACCGCGCCTGGTCGGTGGTGGAACGGCTGGCCGGGGGCTTCCGGGTCGAGACGGTGCACATCCGCTAGGTGTTCGTCGTCGAACGGTGATCGCCGGGGCCTGTGGTCCGTGCCGGGCATGCGGCAGAATCGTCGGCATGACCGAATCCCACGGCACGCCCCACCAGGGCGGGCCCGCTCCAGACGGGGAACCGGGGTACGCCGACCGCGTGTACCGGTCCGTCCCCGGTGTGATCACCGGCGTGATGATGCTCGCCCTCGCCGCCTGGCTGATCGGCGACGCCGTGCTGAGCGGGACGGGCAAGACCCCGTGGGTGTCGCTCGCCGCCGTCCCGGTGTTCGGCGCCCCGGTGGTCGCCTACACCCTGCGCCCGGTGGTGCGGGCGAAGGCCGACCGGCTGGTGGTGGTCAACCCGTGGCGGACGATCACCGCGCCCTGGGCCTCGGTGGACGCGCTGCGCGCCGGGTACTCGGTCGAACTGCTCGCGGGCGGGGGCAAGTACCAGGTGTGGGCCGTCCCGGTGTCCCTGCGCCAGCGCAAGCGCGCCGGCCGGCAGCGGGCGGAGAACCAGGGCGAGGAGCACGCCTCCCGGGTGGGGATGATCTTCGGTCGCCAGGCCAACCCGGTGGTGGCCGGCGCCCCGGACCCGACGAAGGCCTGGTCCGACCAGGTGACGGGCGTGCTCCAGGAGATGGCCGAGCGCAGCGCCGGGAACCCGGAGGCGTCCGGGCCGGTCGAGGTGCGCTGGTGCTGGTGGCTGATCGCGCCGACGCTCGTCGGGCTGGCCGCGCTGATCACGGTGATCGCGGTCTGACCCGCTCTTCACGTGGAGGGGCCCGCCGGTGTTCGTACCGGCGGGCCCCTCCGCGTACGGGCCTCAGATCCCGGCGGCCGCGGCGAGGTCGCGCTTGATCGCGTCGAGCAGCCCGGCGGCCCGCTCGCGGGCGGGGCCGAGGTCGGCGGCGGTGGCCACCGGGAGGACGACCTCCAGGTAGCACTTGAGCTTGGGCTCGGTGCCGGAGGGGCGCACGACGATCCGGGCGGAGCGCACGGCCTCGCCCTCCAGGTAGTAGCGCAGCCCGTCGGTGGGCGGCAGCTCGGCGGAGCCGGCCGAGAGGTCGTCCGCGCGGGTGACGGTCAGGCCGGCCACGGCGGCCGGCGGCTGCTCGCGCAGGCGGCGCATGGCGTCGGCGATCAGCGAGAGGTCCTGGACGCGGACGGAGAGCTGGTCGGTGGCGTGCAGGCCGTGCTCCAGCGCCAGGTCGTCCAGCAGGTCGGTCAGGGTGCGGCCGGACTTCTTGAGGGTGGCGGCGAGTTCGGCGACGAGCAGGGCGGCGGTGACGCCGTCCTTGTCGCGCACGCCCTGCGGGTCGACGCAGTAGCCCAGCGCCTCCTCGTAGCCGTAGCGCAGGCCCTCGGCGCGGGAGAGCCACTTGAAGCCCGTCAGCGTCTCGGTGTAGCCCAGGCCCGCGGCCTCGGCGATCCGGCCGAGCAGGGTGGCCGAGACGATGGTGGTGGCGAAGGTGCCCTCGGCCTTCTTGGCGACGAGCGCCGAGCCGAGCAGCGCGCCGACCTCGTCGCCGCGCAGCATCCGCCAGCCGGAGGTGCCGTTGCCGGAGCCGGCCGCGTTGGCGTTGACGGGGACGGCCACCGCGCAGCGGTCCGCGTCCGGGTCGTTGGCGATCACGATGTCCGGGCCGACGGAGGCGGCGGTGCGGAAGGCGAGGTCCATCGCCCCCGGCTCCTCCGGGTTGGGGAAGGCGACGGTCGGGAAGTCCGGGTCGGGCTCGGCCTGTTCGGCGACGACGGTCGGCGCGGGGAAGCCGGCCCGGCGGAAGGCGGCGACGAGGGTGTCGCGGCCGACGCCGTGCATCGGGGTGTAGACCACGTCGAGGTCGCGCGGGCTGTGCTGGTCCACGATGGTGACGGCCCGGTCGAGGTACGCCTCGACGACCTCCTCGCCGAGCACCTCCCAGCCCTCCTCGGCGCGCGGGACGTCGTCCAGCGAGCCGATCGCGTCGATCTCGGCGGCGATCCCGGCGTCGGCCGGCGGGACGATCTGCGAGCCGTCGCCCAGGTAGACCTTGTAGCCGTTGTCCTGCGGCGGGTTGTGGCTCGCGGTGACGGTGACGCCGGCGGCCGCGCCCAGGTGGCGGACGGCGAAGGCGAGCACCGGGGTCGGCAGCGCGCGGGGCAGCAGGGCGGCGCGCAGGCCGGCGCCCACCACCACGGCGGCGGTGTCCCGGGCGAAGTCGTACGACTTGTGGCGGGCGTCGTAGCCGATGACGACCAGGTCGCCCAGGCCCTCCTTCTTCACGTACGCGACCAGGCCGGCGGCGGCCCGGATCACCACGGCGCGGTTCATCCGCATCGGGCCGGCGCCGAGTTCGCCGCGCAGGCCGGCGGTGCCGAACTGGAGGCGGTCGGCGAAGCGTCCGGCCAGCTCGGCCCAGGCGAGCTTGCCGTCCGCCTCGACCTCGGGGGCCTCGGCGCGGGCCAGCAGGGCGGTCAGTTCCTCGCGGGTCTGCGGGTCCGGGTCCTCGGCCAGCCAGGCGCGGGCCCGGGCGAGGAGGTCGGTGGTGGTTGCCTGCGTCATGCCAGCTCCATCGCAAGAGAGAAGAAGAGGTGTGCACACATGCGGACGGGGCCCGCCGGAGGCGTGATCACGCCGACCGCGCGGGCCCCGTCACTTCATGCATTCTGTGCCCGGAGGGCGTCAGATCCGCTCCAGGACCTTCGCCAGCAGCTCGCCCATGCGCTCGGCGGAGGCCTTGCCGGCCTCCAGGACCTCGGCGTGGTTGAGCGGCTCGCCGGTGATGCCGGCGGCCAGGTTGGTGACCAGGGAGATGCCGAGCACCTCGGAGCCGGCCTCGCGCGCGGCGATGGCCTCCAGGGTGGTGGACATGCCGACCAGCTCGCCGCCGATGACCCGGGCCATGTTGACCTCGGCCGGGGTCTCGTAGTGCGGGCCGCGGAACTGGACGTAGACGGCCTCGTCCAGGCTCGGGTCGATCTCGCGGCACAGCGCGCGCAGGCGCTTGGAGTACAGGTCGGTGAGGTCGACGAAGTTGGCGCCGACGATCGGGGAGTCCCCGGTCAGGTTGATGTGGTCGCTGATCAGCACCGGCTGGCCCGGGGTCCAGCCCTGGCGCAGGCCGCCGCAGCCGTTGGTCAGCACGATGGTCCCGCAGCCGGCCGCGGCGGCGGTGCGCACGCCGTGGACGACGGTGGCGACGCCGTGGCCCTCGTAGTAGTGGTTGCGGCCGAGGAAGATCAGGGCGCGCTTGTCGCCGATCTTCACCGAGCGGATCGTGCCGGCGTGGCCGGCGACGGCGGGGGCGGGGAAGCCGGGGAGATCGGTGACCGGGAACTCGGCCACGGTCTCGCCCAGGGCGTCGGCGGCCGGCACCCAGCCGGAGCCCATCACCAGGGCGACGTCGTGCCGCTCGGCACCGGTCAGTTCGCGCAGGCGCGCGGCGGCGGCCTGGGCGGCGGCGTAGGGGTCGGAGGAGACGACCGACTGAGGAGTTGCGTTCACGCGTCCGAGGATAGACGGGAATCGGCTACGCGCGTAGAAAATCGAGCGCGGCATGCCGGATCGTTACCCGGTTGACCCGAAAGCACAGCTGGATGGCGCTGTTCGGGTGAAGGGATCGTCCGGACGTACGAGAACTCAGCAGGGGCGGTGACGAAGATCGAGCACGTAGTCGTCGGGGGCGCCGGCGCTCTCGGCGGCGTCCGCGATCAGGCCGAGGTAGCGGGCGGCGGGCAGGCCGCCCTCGTAGTCGTTGAGGACGTACGTCCAGACCTGGATGTCGCCCTCCAGGGTGTGCGCCCGCAGCTTGGTCTTGCGGTAGATGCCAAGCTGCACGCCCTCCCAGCGGTCCAGGCCCTCCTCGTCCATCGGCGCGATGTCGTAGAGGGCGACGAAGACCTGCTCCTTCTCGTCCTCCACGACGGTGGCCAACGAGCCCTCCCAGCCCAGCTGTTCGCCGCCGAAGGTGAGCCGCCAGCCGTCCAGCCACCCGGTGCCGCGCAGCGGGGAGTGCGGGGCGCGGCGGGTCATCTGCCGGGCATCGAGGTTCGTGGCATACGCGGCGTAGAGGGGCATGGGGGTCAGAGTAGCCCGGCCGGTGCGGGTGGTGTATGTCCGGTACACGTCCCCAGCTCCGACCCCGGCGTGGCGGTGCTCCCGGCGTGCGGGACAATGGGGGCGTGACTCGGATCGTGATCATCGGTGGCGGACCCGGCGGCTACGAGGCGGCGCTGGTGGCCGCCCAGCTCGGCTCGGAGGTGACCGTCGTCGACCGCGACGGTCTGGGCGGATCGGCGGTCCTGACGGACTGCGTACCGTCGAAGACCCTCATCGCCACCGCGGAGGTGATGACCACCTTCGACAGCTCGTACCAGGAGCTCGGCATCACCGTCGCCCAGGACGACACGGCGCGTGAGCAGGGCGAGAAGGTCGTCGGCGTCGACCTCGGCAAGGTCAACCGCCGTGTGAAGCGCCTCGCGATCGCGCAGTCCCACGACATCACCCAGTCCGTCACCCGCGCCGGGGTCACCGTGCTGCGCGGCCGCGGCCGGCTCGGCTCCGGCGGGCAGGCCGTGGACGGCTCCCGCGAGGTGCTGGTGGACGGGCCGGACGGCTCCGTGCAGTCGCTGCGCGCCGACGCGGTGCTGATCGCCACCGGCGCGCACCCGCGCGAGGTGCCCGACGCCAAGCCGGACGGCGAGCGCATCCTCACCTGGACGCAGGTCTACGACCTGGAGGAGCTGCCCCGCGAGCTGATCGTGGTCGGCTCCGGCGTCACCGGCGCCGAGTTCGCCGGCGCGTACCAGGCGCTGGGTTCCAAGGTCACGCTGGTCTCCAGCCGCGACCGCGTGCTGCCGGGCGAGGACCCGGACGCGGCCGAGGTGCTGGAGGACGTCTTCCGCCGCCGCGGCATGAACGTGATGAGCCGGACCAGGGCCGAGGGCGCCAAGCGCATCGGCGACAAGGTCGAGGTCACCCTCTCGGACGGCAAGGTCATCGAGGGCACCCACTGCCTGATGGCCGTCGGCTCGATCCCCAACACGGCCGAGATGGGTCTGGAGGAGGCCGGGGTCAAGCTCAACGACTGGGGCCAGATCCAGGTCGACCGGGTCTCGCGCACCAGCGCCCCGGGCGTCTACGCGGCCGGCGACTGCACCGGCGTCTTCATGCTCGCCTCGGTGGCGGCCATGCAGGGCCGGATCGCGATGTACCACGCGCTGGGCGACGCGGTGCAGCCGCTGAACCTCAAGACCGTGGCCTCCAACGTCTTCACCGACCCGGAGATCGCCACCGTCGGCTACACCGCGGCCGACGTGGAGTGCGGCAAGATGGACGCCGTCGTCGTCAAGCTCCCGCTGCGCGGCAACCCCCGCGCGAAGATGCAGGGCATCCGGGACGGCTTCGTGAAGCTGTTCTGCCGCCCGGGCACCGGCATCGTGGTCGGCGGCGTGGTCGTCGCCCCGCGAGCGAGCGAGCTGATCCACCCGATCTCGCTCGCGGTGGACGCCAATCTGACGGTCGAACAGGTGGCCAGTGCCTTCACCGTCTACCCGTCCGTCTCCGGCTCGACCGCCGAGGCGGCCCGGCAGCTGCACATCCGCAAGCGGGCCGACGGCGAATCCTGAGCTCAGGCGCGCAGTTGAGGGCGGTCACCGGTCGGTGGCCGCCCTTCGCGCAGGCCGGGACGTCACCCGGACGGCGGGCGCAGCCCCGGCTTGCTGACGGCGCGTATTGTACGGTCACGCGCCGCTCGTGGGTGAGCATTTCCCGCTACCAGCTGCAAACGCATGAAAGCAGACGGTCACGCGGGTTACCGTCAGTTCTGTGTTTGCTGCAGAACGTCGCCAGTTGATCCTCGAAATGGTGCGCGCCAACGGAGCCGTCTCGCTCCGGGAGTTGGCCCGCGTCGTCCAGACCTCCGAAGTGACCGTGCGCCGTGACGTACGGGCGCTGGAGGCAGAAGGGCTCCTCGACCGCCGTCACGGCGGCGCGGTGCTCCCCGGCGGCTTCAGCCGCGAACCCGGCTACCCGCAGAAGACCCACCTGTCCGCGGCGGAGAAGAGCGCCATCGCGGACCTCGCCGCCTCGCTGGTCGAGGAGGGCGACGCGGTGGTCGTCGGCGCGGGCACCACCACGCAGGAGCTGGCGCGCAGACTCGCGAGGGTGCCCGGCCTGACGGTGGTCACCAACTCGCTGCTCGTCGCCCAGGCGTTGGCGCACGCCAACCGCGTCGAGGTGGTGATGACCGGCGGCACCCTGCGCGGCTCCAACTACGCGTTGGTGGGCAGCGGGGCGGAACAGGCGCTGCAGGGGCTGAGGGTCACCAAGGCCTTCATCTCCGGCAGCGGGCTGACCGCCGAGCGCGGGCTGTCGACGGCCAACATGCTGTCCGCGAGCGTGGACCGGGCCATGGTGCTGGCGGCCGCCGAGGTCATCGTCCTCGCCGACCACACCAAGCTCGGCGCGGCCGGCATGTTCCAGACCGTCGCCACCGACGCCATCACCCGGCTCGTCACCGACGAGCAGGCGACCGCGGACGACGCCACCGCCCGGGAGCTGGACGCGCTGGCCGACTGCGGGGTGCAGATCGACCTGGCGCCCCTGGGCGGCGGCGCGGGGGGCAGCGACGCCCCCGTCCACGGCACCGGCAGCGGGCCCGTCCACCAGACGCAGCCCGGCCCGATGGCCCGCCGCTCCGGCCCGCCGCCCGGCGGCGCCCCGCTGCCCGGCCAGCGCCGCCCCGGCGCGCACGGCGGGCCGGTCGGCCCGGGCGGGATGCCCGTCCGGCTGGCCGAGATGGGACTCCAGCGCGGGCGCTGAGCCCACCCCCGCCCCCGCCGTACGCCGAAAACGCGACCGGTCCGCACACCCCCTCGGGGCGTACGGACCGGTCGGCGGGCTGAGTGGGAACTCAGTCCTTGATCTCGCAGAGCGCGGCGCCGCTGCTGACGCTCGCGCCCACCTCGGCCTTGAGGCCGACGACGGTGCCCGCCTTGTGCGCGTTCAGCGGCTGCTCCATCTTCATCGCCTCCAGGACGACGATCAGCTCGCCCTCGGCGACGACCTGACCCTCCTCCACGGCGACCTTGACGATGGTGCCCTGCATCGGGGAGGCCAGGGTGTCGCCGCCGACGGCCGAACCGGCCTTCTTGGCACCCACGCGGCGCTTCGCCTTGGCCGTGGCCGCACCGGCCGCCGGGGCCGCCGCGACGCCCAGCGAGGAGGGCAGCGAGACCTCGATCCGCTTGCCGCCGACCTCGACGACGACGGTCTCCCGGGTCTCGGCCTCCTCGCCGTCACCGGCCCCGCCCGCGAAGGCCGGGATGGTGTTGTCGAACTCGGTCTCGATCCAGCGGGTGAAGATCGTGAACGGCCCGTCCTCGCCGTGGACCTCGGGCGCGAACGCCGGGTCGACGACGACCGCCTGGTGGAACGGGATGGCGGTGGCCATGCCCTCGACCTTGAACTCGGACAGCGCGCGGCGGGCCCGCTCCAGGGCCTGCTTGCGGTCGCGGCCGGAGACGATCAGCTTGGCCAGCAGGGAGTCCCAGGCCGGGCCGATGACCGAGCCGGTCTCCACGCCCGAGTCCAGGCGCACGCCCGGGCCGGACGGCGGGGCGAACAGCGTCACGGTGCCGGGGGCGGGCAGGAAGTTGCGGCCCGGGTCCTCGCCGTTGATGCGGAACTCGAAGGAGTGACCGCGCACCTCCGGGTCCCCGTAGCCGAGCTCCTCGCCGTCGGCGATCCGGAACATCTCGCGGACGAGGTCGAGGCCGGTGACCTCCTCGGTGACCGGGTGCTCCACCTGCAGACGGGTGTTGACCTCCAGGAAGGAGATCGTGCCGTCCAGCGCGACCAGGAACTCGCAGGTGCCGGCGCCCTCGTAGCCCGCCTCCTTGAGGATGGCCTTGGACGCGCGGTACAGCTCGGCGTTCTGCTCCTCGGTCAGGAACGGCGCGGGCGCCTCCTCGACCAGCTTCTGGTGGCGGCGCTGGAGCGAGCAGTCACGGGTGGAGACGACCACCACGTTGCCGTGCTTGTCCGCGAGGCACTGGGTCTCCACGTGGCGAGGGTTGTCGAGGTAGCGCTCGACGAAGCACTCGCCGCGGCCGAAGGCGGCGACGGCCTCGCGCACCGCCGACTCGTACAGCTCCGGGATCTCCTCCAGCGTGCGGGCGACCTTGAGGCCGCGGCCGCCGCCGCCGAAGGCCGCCTTGATGGCGACCGGCAGGCCGTGCTCCCGGGCGAAGACGACGACCTCGTCGGCGCCCGAGACCGGGTCCGGGGTGCCGGCGACCAGCGGGGCGCCGGCGCGCTGCGCCACGTGCCGGGCGGTCACCTTGTCGCCGAGGTCGCGGATGGCCTGCGGCGGCGGGCCGATCCAGATCAGGCCGGCGTCGAGGACGGCCTGGGCGAAGTCGGCGTTCTCCGACAGGAAGCCGTAGCCGGGGTGGACGGCGTCGGCACCGGAGTCGGCGGCGGCCTTGAGGACCTTCGCGATGTCCAGGTAGCTGGTGGCCGGCGTGTCACCGCCCAGCGCGTAAGCCTCGTCGGCCGCGCGGACGTGCAGCGCATCCCGGTCCGGCTCGGCGTAGACGGCGACGCTGGCGATACCGGCGTCCGAGCAGGCCCGAGCGACGCGGACTGCGATTTCCCCGCGGTTGGCGATGAGCACCTTGCGCACTGTGGCTCCCTTCTTGAACCTCGTTGAGTTTATGGATTCCTGGGCGGTACCGGCGAGTAGCCCCAGGTTGTGAACTATCCCACACGCTCGGTGATGGGAATCGAGGCGTCCTCGACCGTCCGTGGAGCGACTGTGCAGGTCACCGCCGGTACGGCCGGAACGGCATGATCAACAGCCGGTGACCGTACGGAGGTACGGGCGGCCGGTGGCATCGGACACACTCTCGCGCGGCCCCCTCAGGCTGCCGTCGCCGCGGCGGCGGGGGAGGAGGGGCGCTGCTGGGCCTCGGCGGTGACGTCGGCGGCCAGTTCGACCATGTCCGGGCCGTACGCCTCCGGGTTGACCACCCGCAGGACCAGGGCGAAGGTGCCGTCCTGGCCGTACCTGCGGGCGAGTTCGCGGTGGTGGGCGACGAGGTAGCGCACGCCCGCCCGGTTGGCCGTGGCGGTCAGCCCGGAGATCAGGAAGGCCGGGCGGCTCTCCGGCGAGGCCTGCAACCGGGCGATCAGCACGAAGGACTGCCCACCGGAGGGGTCGGAGCCGGTCACGTGCCGGAACTCCGTGTCGCCGACCGCCAGGTTCAGCACCAGGGTGTCCGGGGCGGGAACGTGCGCCACGCCGGGCAGCCGCGAGGTCAGGTGGGCCGCCGTCCGCTCGTTGCTGGCCGGGCCGCCGATGCAGAACTCGGCCTTGTTGCCGAGCCCCTGGCGGACCTCCTCGTGCCCGACCAGTTCGGCCCGCGACCCGCATTCCTTGACCAGGGCCGCCAGCTCCATCAGCGCGTACACGTCCGAGCGGGAGACGCTCTTCGCGTGGGTGGACGCCGGCTGGCGGTTGACCACGATCAGGCACTCGCTGCCCGCGGGCAGCCCGAAGAACCGGCGCACCCGCTCGATCCTGCGCCGACGGCGCACCGCCTGCGCGAGCCAGCCGAGCGCGGCGCTGATGGCGCTGGCCACCAGGCCGAGCACCACGTTGAGCACGTTGTCGGTCATCGCCGCGTTCCTCCCCCGGTCCGGACGCGGTCAGCTTAGAGGGCGGACCGCCCCGTGCGGCAGGTCAGTTGGTCCACAGATCCACGATGCGCACGTCGAGGTCGGCGAGCAGGCGGCGCAGCAGCGGCAGGGAGAGGCCGATGACGTTGCCCGGGTCCCCGTCGATGCCGTCGATGAACGGCGCGGAGCGGCCGTCCAGGGTGAACGCCCCTGCCACGTACAGGGGTTCGCCGGAGGCCACGTAGGCGGCGACCTCGGCGTCGTCCGGGGTGCCGAAGCGGACGGTGGTGGAGGCGGTCGCGGAGGACTGCCGGCCGGTCGCGGTGTCGATCACGCAGTGGCCGGTGCGCAGCACGCCCGCGCGCCCGCGCATCGAGCGCCAGCGCTCGACGGCCTCGGCGGCGTCGGCGGGCTTGCCGAGGGCCTTGCCGTCCAGCTCCAGGACGGAGTCGCAGCCGATCACCAGCTCGCCGTCGGCGAGGTCGGCGGCGACGGCCTTCGCCTTGGCCTCGGCGAGGACGAGCGCCAGCTCGCCGGGGGTGGCGGCACTGATCGCGTCCTCGTCGACGCCGCTGACCACCACGCGCGGGTCGAGGCCCGCCTGGCGCAGCAGCCCGAGGCGGGCGGGGGAGGCGGAGGCGAGGACGAGGGGGCGCTTGGTGGTCATGCCGACCAGCGTATCGATGGTCCGAGCCGTTCAGGTGAACCAGCGGGAGAGCATGATCAGGACGGATCCGACCAGCACCAGGGCGGCCAGCACCCGGCCGGCCCGCTGCATCCGTTCCTGCATCCGCCGGGCCTCGGGTGAGGGTTCGTCGCGAGGGTCTGACCAGAGCACCCGTCCAGGGTGCGTCGTGCGGGGCCCGGGGCGCCTGAGTACGCGTACTCAGGTTCCGGGGCAAAGCGGGCGTGGGGAGCCGTTTCCGGCTCCCCACGCTCTCGAAACGCTCTCGAAGGACCTAGCTCGCCCAGCCCGAGGTGCGCCAGGCGTTGACGCCCGGGTGGATCGCGGGGCGGAGCAGGCGGGCGCGGTCGTTCCAGGGGGAGGCCGGGCCGACACCGGCCCGGCGCGCCGCCTCGGCGGCGGCCTGCGCGGCGGCGGCCCGGGCCTGGACCACCGCCAGGACGGTGGCCAGCTCCTCGGGGGTCGGCTGCCCGTGCAGCACGTGGATCGGGGCCATGGTTCGATTCTCTCCCGCGGAGGCTTACAGGGGGATGTTGCCGTGCTTCTTGGCGGGCAGCACCTCGCGCTTGCCGCGCAGCGCCCGCAGGCCCCGGACGATGTGGCGGCGGGTCTCGCTGGGCGCGATGACCGCGTCCACGTAGCCGCGCTCGGCCGCCAGGTACGGGTTCAGGAGGGTGTCCTCGTACGAGGCGATCAGCTCGGCCCGCTTCTCCTCGGCGTTTCCGGCCGCGTCGGCCTCGGCGATCTCGCGGCGGTGCAGGATGTTGACGGCGCCCTGCGCGCCCATCACGGCGATCTGCGCGGTCGGCCAGGCCAGGTTGAGGTCGGCGCCCAGGTGCTTGGAGCCCATGACGTCGTACGCGCCGCCGAAGGCCTTGCGGGTGATCACGGTGATCAGCGGGACGGTGGCCTCGGCGTAGGCGTAGATCAGCTTGGCGCCGCGGCGGATGATGCCGTCCCACTCCTGCTCGGTGCCGGGCAGGAAGCCGGGGACGTCGACGAAGGTCAGCACCGGGACGTTGAAGGAGTCGCAGGTGCGGATGAAGCGGGCGGCCTTCTCGCTGGCGTTGATGTCCAGGCAGCCGGCGAGGTCCATGGGCTGGCTGCCGACGATGCCGACGGACTGGCCCTCGACGCGGGCGAAGCCGGTGATGATGTTGCCGGCGAACAGCGGCTGGGTCTCCAGGAACTCGCCGTCGTCGACGATGTGCTCGATGACCTTGCGCATGTCGTACGGCTGGTTCGCCGAGTCCGGCACGATTGTGTCGAGTTCGAGGTCCTCGTCGGTGATCGACAGATCGGCCTGCTCGGGGTACGACGGCGGGTCGGAGAGGTTGTTGGAGGGCAGGTACGAGAGCAGGCTCTTGACGTACTCGATCGCCTCCTTCTCGTCCGAGGCCAGGTAGTGCGCGTTGCCGGACTTGGCGTTGTGGGTCCGGGCGCCGCCCAGCTCCTCCATGCCGACGTCCTCGCCGGTGACGGTCTTGATGACGTCGGGGCCGGTGATGAACATGTGCGAGGTCTTGTCGGCCATCACCACGAAGTCGGTGATCGCGGGGGAGTACACCGCGCCGCCCGCGCAGGGGCCCATGATCAGCGAGATCTGCGGGATCACGCCCGAGGCGTGCACGTTGCGGCGGAAGATCTCGCCGTACAGGCCGAGCGAGACCACGCCCTCCTGGATGCGGGCGCCGCCGGAGTCGTTGATGCCGATGACCGGGCAGCCGGTCTTCAGCGCGAAGTCCATGACCTTGACGATCTTCTCGCCGAACACCTCGCCCAGCGAGCCGCCGAAGACGGTGAAGTCCTGGGCGAACACGGCGACCTGGCGGCCGTCCACGGTGCCGTAGCCCGTCACCACGCCGTCGCCGTACGGGCGGTTCCGCTCCTGCCCGAAGTTGGTCGAGCGGTGCCGGGCGAACTCGTCGAACTCGACGAAGGAGTCCTCGTCCAGCAGCTCCACGACCCGCTCCCGGGCCGTCAACTTGCCCTTGGAATGCTGCTTCTCGACGGCCTTGGCGGAGCCGGAGTGCACCGCCTCGTCGAGCCTGCGGCGCAGGTCGGCGAGCTTGCCGGCGGTGGTGTGGGGGTCGTACGGCGCCTCGGTCATCCGGTGGCTCTCCCTGATCATCGGCCGCGACCTGTTTCGAGTGCCGCGCGGGCCGGATGTCGGGGCCCGCGCAGGAGGGCAGGGCGGCGCTGCGAACTACCGTTGGGTAGCGTAAACGGCCGGTGGCGCCGGACGTAACGTCCGTGGCTTATGGCCAGCGACACAGTGTCGCCGAACCACTTTCTGAGGGACGATGAGGCGGCCTGGGGCCTCTAGTGTCTCTTTCATGACCGCACCCGACACCCCCCGCCGCAGTGGACTGCGCGGCTTCACCGCCGGGCCGTCGCCCTGGACGGACCTGGACCGGCCCCCGCTGGACGAGGCGGCGCTGCGCCGCGCGCTGATCGTCCCGGGCGGGCTCTGGACCTCGCTGGACGTCCTCGCCGAGACCGGCTCCACCAACAGCGACCTCGCCGAGCGCGCCAGGGCCGGCGCCCCGCAGGGCGCGGTGCTGGTCGCCGAGGCGCAGAGCGCCGCGCGCGGCCGGATGGACCGGCAGTGGACGGCCCCGCCGCGCTCCGGGCTCTTCCTCTCCTTCCTGCTGCGCCCCGAGGAGGTGCCCGTCGAGCGCTACGGCTGGCTGCCGATCCTGGTCGGCGTGGCCGCCGCGAGCACGCTCGGCCGGGTCGCCGGGGTCGAGGTCGGGCTGAAGTGGCCCAACGACCTCCAGACCGAGATCGACGGCGCGGAGCGCAAGCTCGGCGGCATCCTCACCGAACTGGGCGGCGGCGCCGTGGTCGTGGGGGTGGGCCTCAACGTCTCGCTGCGCGCCGAGGAGCTGCCCGTCCCCACCGCCGCCTCGCTGGCGCTGGCCGGGGCCACGACCACCGACCGGTCCGTCCTGCTGCGGGCCCTGCTGCGCGAGTTCGCCGAGCTGTACGGGGAGTGGACGGCCGCCGCCGGGGACCCGCAGGGCAGCGACCTGATGCGCGCGTACGCCGACCGCTGCACCACGCTCGGGCGCCGGGTGAAGGTGCACCTGCCCGGGGGCGCCGAGCTCGTCGGCGAGGCGGTGGCGATCGACGGCGACGGCCGACTCGTGGTGCGCGCGGAGGACGGTGCACGCCGGGCGGTGGGCGCGGGGGACGTCGTCCACGTGCGCCCCGAGCCCCGCTGAGCGGGGGGAGGCGCTCGACGAGCGGTCGTCCGTGCTCCCCTTACTCCCCCTTGACCCGGGCGGATGCCCCGGATGACGGGATTCCGTGCGAACATTCCACCTGGCAGCGGTGTGAGGCGCGCCACTGCTTCGAGGGGTGGCCGAACGGGCCCGGACGAGGCAGCGCGCCGAGGACAGGCAGGACACGAGGCGAGTGCGGCGACCGCACGGGGACGGACCGGTGGCAGAGGACGGCAGCAGCGGCGCGGCGGCGGGCGACCACGACCAGACGGTCGCGCTCGAACTGGAGCGGCTGATCCTGGACGCGCCACGCCGCTACACCCCGTACCAGGCCGCCCGCGCCGCCGACGTCCCGATGGAGCTGGCCACCCGCTTCTGGCGGGCGATGGGCTTCCCCGACATCGGCCAGTCCCGGGCGCTGACCGACGGCGACGTGATCGCGCTGCGCCGCCTCGCCGGGCTCGTCGAGTCCGGGCTGCTCAGCGAGTCGATGGCGATCCAGGTCGCCCGCTCCACCGGGCAGACCACCGCCCGGCTGGCCGGCTGGCAGATGGACACCTTCCTGGAGAACCTCACCCAGTCCGTCGAGCCCGGGCTGACCCGCGCCGAGGTCGCGTACCCGCTGGTCGAGCTGCTGCTGCCCGAGCTGGAGCAGTTCCTGGTGTACGTCTGGCGGCGCCAACTCGCCGCCGTCACCGGCCGGGTGGTGCAGGCCGCCGAGGACCACGAGATCACCAGCGGACGGCTGGCGGTGGGCTTCGCCGACCTCGTCGGCTTCACCCGGCTGTCGCGGCGGCTGGAGGAGGAGGAGCTCGGCGAACTCGTCGAGACCTTCGAGAACACCTGCTCCGACCTGATCGCCGGCCAGGGCGGCCGCGTGATCAAGACCCTCGGCGACGAGATCCTCTACGTCTCGGAGGACCCGGCGACGGCCGCCGAGATCGCGCTCAGCCTGATCGACGCGCTGGCCGAGGACGACACCATCCCCGCGCTGCGGGTGGGCATGGCCTTCGGCACCGTCACCTCGCGGATGGGCGACGTCTTCGGGACGACCGTCAACCTGGCCAGTCGGCTGACCTCGATCGCGCCCAAGGACGCGGTGCTGATCGACGGGGAGTTCGCGGCGGCACTGGAGCATGGCGGGGCCGTCGCGCCGGCCGATTCGGAGGGGCCCGGCCTCGCCGAGGCGCTCTCCGTCGCGGCGGGGATGCCCGCCTCGGGCCTGCCGCTGCCCGTGCCGGAGGCGGGGCACCGCTTCCACCTGCAGCCGATGTGGCGGCGGCCGGTGCGGGGGCTCGGGCTGGTCGAGCCGTGGCTGCTGTCGAGGCGGCTCAAGGCGGAGTGACCGCCGGGGTGGACGGGCCGGTTCGCGCTTCGGTGTGGACAAACGGGACATAACCGAGTGAAACCGCCATAGTCTTGGTGCATGCGGGCCGTTCCGGCCCACGGGGGTCCGGCAGGACCGAGCACAGGGAGCGAGGCGAGCCGGTGAGCAGTGAGGCGATCATGACGGACCGCGGCCGCGACTGCGGCGGCCCGCGGGAACCCGGCACGCTGCCCGACCTGCGGTTGCGGTCCGTGGTCGAGCTCGCCCAGGACATGGCGGGCGCGGTCACCCCGCTGGAGGCCGTCCGGGCCGCCGCCGTCCGGGCCGTCGAGGCGCTCGGCGCCACCATGGCGGCGGTCTCCGTCTGGGACCGCGAGTCCGGCCGGCTGCGGGTGCTGGTCAACCACGGGGACCTCGCGCCGGGGGAGCAGGAGCTGCCCGAGGACGAGTCGTACCCCGTCGCCGACTTCCCCGAGATCGTCA
Organism: Kitasatospora sp. NPDC101183; assembly: GCF_044767945.1. NCBI lineage: Bacteria > Bacillati > Actinomycetota > Actinomycetes > Kitasatosporales > Streptomycetaceae > Kitasatospora > Kitasatospora sp. NPDC101183. The sequence continues at coordinate 221,563 of NZ_JBIWOW010000014.1, forward strand.
CCTACCTGGAAGAGCGCTGGACCACCGGGCGGCTGCCGCGCGCCTGGGTGCAGACCGCCCAGAACGTCGAGCCGCACGCCGGGCACGCGCACCCGACCGCCGGCGCGTACTGCCAGGAGCGCGCCGCCGCGCTGCGCCGGCGCGGGCGGGCCTGCTGCGTGGTCGCGCCGATCGTGCTGCACGGGCAGGCCTGGGGCGAGCTGTACCTCGCCCGCACGCTCGGCCTGCCCGAGTTCACCGACGCCGACGCCGACTACGCGACCCTGCTCGCCGCCCAGATCTCCGCCGGCCTCGCCCAGACCGAACGCCTCGCCGACCTGCGCCGCCTCGCCTTCTCCGACCCGCTCACCGGCCTCGCCAACCGGCGGGCCGTCGACGAGCGGCTGGAGGGCGCGCTCGCCGCGCACAACCGCGACGACACGGTGGTGTCCCTCGTCGTCTGCGACGTCAACGGGCTCAAGCGGGTCAACGACCAGCTCGGCCACGAGATGGGCGACCGGCTGCTCGAACGCTTCGCCCACCAGCTCTCCCTGGCCGCCGCCAAGCTCCCCGGCAGCCTCGCCGCCCGGCTCGGCGGGGACGAGTTCTGCCTGCTCGCGGAGGGCCAGAAGGCGGACGAGGTCGTCGCCGTCGCGGAGGAGCTGTGCGCGCGGGCGCTGGCCCTCTCCGAGGGGGAGGGCGTCGCCTGCGGGGTCGCCTCCACCGGGGACTCCATCGGGCCCGTCACCACCCCCGACCGGCTCTTCCGGCTCGCCGACGCCGCCCAGTACCGGGCCAAGGCCGCCCGCGCCGCCCACCCGGTGGTCGCCGGGCGCAGCCACGGGCCCGGGTTCTCGCCCGACCCCACCGTGCTGCTCGCCGACGCCGCCGACCCGCACCGCCGGGCGGACGGGCGGCGCGGCCCCGCCGGGCGGGCCGGCTCCGGCGACCGGCGGCGCTTCCGGGGCGCGGCCCACAGCGCGGACCCGGGGCAGCTGCTCACCGCCGTCCTCGCCTCCCTCGACCAGGCCGCGGCCGCCCGGTCCGTCCACCCGGCCGACAGCCTCGGCAAGCTGGTCGTCGTCGCCGAGACCTCCGCGCGGCTGCTGGACGCGGTCGGCTGGTGGGTCTCGTACGTGCCGCCGGGCTCGCAGCTGATGCGCACCGCGCAGCACGCCGTCTACCGGATGACCAGCGGGCCCAGCAGCAGCCGGGCGGAGACCCAGCGCGCCCAGATCGAGGCCCCGGACGCCGTCTTCGACCTGCGGCACTACCCGATGACCCGCCGGGCCGTCCGCGGCGGCGCCTTCGCGCTGCGCGCGGGGGCGGCGGGCAACGACCCGGCGGAGGAGGCGATGCTGGTCGTCTCCGGCTACCGGGGCATGGTCGCGGCCGGCGGCCAGAACGCGGCGGGCGGCTGGCTCGTCGAACTCTTCGCCGACGACGCCACCCTCCCCCTCGGCCAGGCCGCCTGCGCCATGCGCACCCTCGTCGCCGTCGCCCTCGCGGGCCCGGCCTCCCCTCCGGGGGCCTAGGGCGTGTCTTTCGGATCACGCCAGGCGGACGCCGCCGGGGCACGCACCTCGCCGGCTTCTCGTCAGTCGCCGATGTCCCCCAGCCTGGCGGCTGGGAGGTGCCCCCACCGCATGGACTCCATCCTCGGCGCCGCCGATGCACGCACCCCAACGCCGCCCGCTGATCCGACGTGATCCGAAAGACACGCCCTAGCGGCCCTGGGGCCGTGGCCCTCGCGGGCCCGGCTGCCCCCGATGTCGCGCGGCGGAGGGCTGCAAGCGCGCCGCCAAGGTTCAGTGGTCGGGTGGTCGGCCCGATGCGCGCCTCGGTGCGTCCGCCCTGGCGGGTCCGTCCGCCGGGGCCGGGGTCGGCGTCCGGCCCGTCCGGCTCCTCGCCGACGGCGCGCCACGTTGTCGCTCGCTCAAGTCGCCCTCGCCGTGCGCGCCTTGGGCGTCCTTGCCCCTGCGGGCCCGACTCCCCTCCGGCGGGCCCAACTCCCTTACGTCCGGAGCGCCTTGAGCGCAGCCTCGACGAGGCGGTCGGTGTGGGCGTGGGTGAGGGGGCCGAGGTGGTGGAGCCAGCGGTAGTGGAGGGGGCCGTAGAGGAGTTCGACGGCGAGGTCGAGGTCGGTGTCCGGGGGGAGTTGGCCGGCCGTGCGGGCGCTGCGGAGGCGGGCGCGGGTGGCTTCCAGGAGGGGGTCGAGGAGGCGGGTGCGGTACTCGGCGCGCAGGGCCGGGTCGTTGAGGATCTCGGTGGTGACGGCCCGGTAGGTGCGGTCGAGGGCGGGGTCGGTGAGTTCGTCGGCGGTGGGGCGCAGGACGGCGCGCAGGTCGGCGGCGAGGTCGCCGGTGTCGGGGAGGGCGAGGCTGCCGTCGCGCTCGTTGGTGGCGAGGAAGGCGTCGAAGACGACCGCTCCCTTGGAGGGCCACCAGCGGTAGATGGTCTGCTTGCCGACGCCCGCGCGGGCGGCGATGGCCTCGACGGTGAGCTTCGCGTAGCCGGTCTCGGTGACGAGTTCGAGGGCGGCGGCGAGGACGGCGGCGCGGGAGCGTTCGCTGCGGCGGGCGGGGTCGGGGGGTCTCTGGTCGGCCATGGGGAAAATACTAGCGAGCCGACGAGACGGAACGTATTGTCTTGCCTTGAAGCGGCGAGACGGATCGTCTCGTCTCTCTGTCTCCGCTTCCCCGTTCCCCCGTTCCCCCGTTCCCCCGTCGACCCCGGAGGTGTCCCATGACCCGACCCCGCCCCGCCCACGTCTTGATGGTCTCCGTCCCGGCCCACGGCCACGTCAACCCCAGCCTCGCCGTGATCACCGAGCTGGTCGCCCGGGGCCACCGGGTCAGCTACGTCAACGACCCCTCCTTCCGGGAGGTCGTCGAGTCCACCGGCGCCGAGTTCGTCCCGTACGAGACGAAGCTTCCCTTCGCCGAGGATCCGGAGAGCTGGCCGGCGGATCCGGTGGGCATCCAGGAGGTGTTCCTCGACGACACCCTGTCGATGTGGCCCGTCCTGCTGGAGCGCTTCGGCGGCGAGGACCGCCCCGACCTCGTGCTGTACGACATCGCGGGCTTCGCCGGCCGGGCGCTCGGCGAGCGGCTGGGCGTGCCGGTGGTGCAGCTGTCCTCCTCGTTCGTCGGCTGGGAGGGCATCGAGCAGGACCTCCCCGAGGTGTTCGACGCCGTCCGGCAGGCGCCCGGCGGGCCCGCGCACTACCGGCGGTTCGCCGACTGGCTGGACGCGGCCGGGGCCGTCCAGAAGGAGGTGGAGGCGTTCAAGGGGAAGCCGGAGCGGGTGGTCGCGCTCGTCCCGCGCGCCCTGCAGCCCAACGCAGACCGGGTGGACGGGGGGAGGGTCTCCTTCGTCGGGCCCTGCTTCGGCGACCGCGCCCACCAGGGCGAGTGGCAGCGCCCGGCCGCCGCCGAGAAGGTGCTGCTGGTCTCGCTGGGCTCGGCCTACACGCACCGGCCCGCCTTCTACCGGGCCTGCGTGGAGGCGTTCGGCGGCCTGCCCGGCTGGCACACGGTGCTGCAGGTCGGCAAGCACACCGACCTCGCGGAGCTCGGCGAGCTGCCCGCGGGCGTCGAGGTTCACCGCTGGGTGCCGCAGCTGTCGGTGCTCGCCCAGGCGGACGCCTTCGTCACCCACGCGGGCATGGGCGGTTCCGGCGAGGGGCTGTTCCACGCCGTGCCGATGATCGCCGTGCCGCAGGGCGTCGACCAGTTCGCCAACGCGGACGCCCTGGTGGCGCACGGCGTCGCCCGTCGGCTGGACACGGACGGGGCCACCCCGGAGGCGCTGCGCGCGGCACTGCTGGAGCTGACCGGCGATCCGGCGGTGGCCGCGCGGCTGGCGGTGCTGTCGGCGGCCGGGCGGGCCGAGGGCGGTACGGCCCGGGCGGTGGAGCTGATCGAGGCCGAACTGGGGAGGTGAGCCGGGCCCGGGGGTGCGGCGGGGGCCGGGGCGGCGGAGAATCCGGATGGCGAGCACCTGTTGTCATATCTTCATTCACCTGATGTGATGATGCATATGGATATGCACAGTGCTGTGGCCCCCGACGCTCCGCTGGTCCTGGTCGGCAAGGCCGACGTCAGCGCGGAGGACGTGCTCGCCGTGGCCCGGGGCAACGCCCGGGTCGAGATCGGCCCCGACGCGCTCGCCGAGATGGCGGCCGCCCGCGCGCGGATCGAGGCCCTCGCGGCCGAACCGCGCCCCGTCTACGGCGTGTCCACCGGATTCGGTGCGCTCGCCGTCCGCCACATCAGCCCCGAGCTGCGCGCCCAGCTCCAGCGCTCGCTGGTGCGCTCCCACGCGGCCGGGATGGGCCCGGCCGTCGAGCGCGAGGTGGTCCGCGCGCTCGTGTTCCTGCGGATGAAGACCCTGGCCTCCGGCCGCACCGGCGTACGGCCGCTGGTCGCGCAGACCATGGCCGCCGTGCTCAACGCCGGCATCACCCCCGTGGTCCGCGAGTTCGGCTCCCTCGGCTGCTCCGGCGACCTCGCGCCGCTGTCCCACTGCGCCCTGGTGCTGATGGGCGAGGGCACGGCCACCGGCCCGGACGGCGTGGAGAAGCCCGCCGCCGAGCTGCTCGCCGCCGCCGGCATCGAGCCCGTCGAGCTGCTGGAGAAGGAGGGCCTGGCCCTCATCAACGGCACCGACGGCATGCTCGGCATGCTGGTGATGGCCATCGCCGACCTCGGCCGGCTCTTCACCACCGCCGACATCACCGCCGCCATGACCCTGGAGGCGCTGCTCGGCACCGACAAGGTGCTCGCCCCCGAGCTGCACGCCCCCATCCGCCCGCACCCCGGCCAGGCGCTCAGTGCCGCCAACATGCTGGCCGTGCTCAAGGGCTCCGGCCTCACCGGCCACCACCAGGACGACGCGCCGCGCGTCCAGGACGCGTACTCGATCCGCTGCGCCCCCCAGGTCGCCGGCGCGGGCCGCGACACCCTCGCCCACGCCGCCCTGGTCGCCTCGCGCGAGCTGGCCGCCTCGGTGGACAACCCGGTGGTGCTGCCGGACGGCCGGGTGGAGTCCAACGGCAACTTCCACGGCGCCCCGGTCGCGTACGTCCTGGACTTCCTCGCCATCGCCGCCGCCGACCTCGGCTCGATCTCCGAGCGGCGCACGGACCGGCTGCTCGACAAGGCGCGCTCGCACGGCCTGCCGGCCTTCCTGGCCGACGACCCGGGTGTGGACTCGGGCCTGATGATCGCCCAGTACACCCAGGCGGCGTTGGTCAGCGAGAACAAGCGGCTCGCCGTCCCGGCCTCCGTCGACTCGATCCCCTCCTCCGCGATGCAGGAGGACCACGTGTCGATGGGCTGGTCGGCGGCGCGCAAGCTGCGTCAGGCCGTGGACAACCTCGGCCGCATCCTCGCCGTCGAACTCACCGCCTCCGCGCGCGCGTTGGAGATCCGCCGGCAGGCGGACGCGGCCGGCGGGCTCGCCCCGGCGACCGCGGCCGCGGTGGAGGCGGCCCGCGAGGCGGGGGTCGGCGGCCCCGGCCGGGACCGCTTCCTCTCGCCGGACCTGGAGGCCGCGGCGGCGCTGGTCGCCTCGGGCTCGCTGGTGCGCGCGGTGGAGAAGGTCACCGGGCCGCTGGCCTGAGCGACTGCCCGGTGTTGCTCGCGGGGCGGCAGGGCTCAGTCCCAGTCGCTCCGCGAGCGGCGCTCGTCGCGGTCGTCCTGGTCGCGGCGGTTGCTGAACGCGGCGGCGAAGTTGACGCCGACGATGCCGGCCCAGCAGACGAGCAGTCCGGCGAAGCCGCCGCTGTGCGGGTCGCCGGCGATCGCCGTCAGCGGGATGCCGAGGGCCAGCGAGACGACCGCCATCCTGGTGCCGGAGCTGCCCCGGCTCCAGGCGCGGCGGCCGCGCGGGCGGTCGTGGTGGCCCCGGTAGGAGGGCCCGTAGTCGTCCATCCGGTCGGCCACGGCGTTCTCGACCCGGGCGTCCAGCCGGGAGTCGAGGCGCTTCATGAAGGAGTCGACCAGCTCGTCCTCGTACTCCTTGCCCAGCTCCTTGCGGGCCTGGAGGGCGGCGTGGAGGTCGCGGCGAAGTTCGTCCTGGCGGGTGTCCATGCCACCAGGGTGGGGCCGGAGGCGGGCCCGGTCCATCCGTCGGCGGGCAGAATCCGGGCGGGCTCAGGGTGAAATCAGGGTCACCCCGAGACACCGCGTCCGACTGCCGGGGCGTCTCGCCGGGCGTCCCGCCGTACGAGACGTTTTTGCCAGGAGGGGCGCGCTGCTGCACAGTCGTCGTCCGAACCGCTCGCATCAGGAGGTACCGCGCTGATGACCGCCACCGACGAGGCCGGCACCGTCGGGCCCTCCGCCCGCCTGCTCCAGCTGTTCGAGGGCCACCGGCTGACGCCCACCCAGCGCCGGATCGCGCACTCGCTCGTCCGGCACGCCACCGAGGCGCCGTTCCTGTCGAGCGTCGAGGTCGCCGAGCTCGCCGGGGTCAGCCAGCCCTCCGTCACCCGCTTCGCCGTCGCGCTCGGCTACGACGGCTACCCGGCGCTGCGCAGGCAGCTGCGCGAACTCGGCGCGGGCGAGCCGTCCGCGCCCGAGACCCCGCACGAGGCGGTGCGCAACGAGCACCAGCAGGCCGTGCTCGCCGAGATCGAGCACCTGCGCCACCTCGCCGAACTCCTCGCCGACCCCGAGCCGATCCTGCGCGCCGCCCGGCTGCTCGCCGCCTCCCGCCCGCTGCCCGTCCTCGGCCTGCGGGCCGCCTCGGCGCAGGCGCGCGGCTTCGCGTACTTCGCCGGCAAGGTGCACCCGGACGTCCGGCTGCTCGACGAGGGCGGCAGCATGCTCGCCGACCGGCTGGAGCAGGCCACCGCGGCCGGGGCGACGGCGCTGCTCTGCTTCGCACTGCCGCGCTACCCGAGGGAGCTGATGGACGCGCTGGCGGTGGCCCGGGACTGCGGGCTGACGGTGCTCACCGTCGCCGACAGCGCCTTCGCCCCCGTCGCGAAGCTGTCCGACCTGATGCTCCCGGCGGCCGTCGGCACCGGGCTGGTCTTCGACACCGCCTGCGCGCCGATGATGCTCGGCCGCGTTCTGCTGCAGGGCATGTGCGACGAACTCCCGGGCGCGGAGGCCCGGTTGGAGGCGATCGAGCAGTCGGCGGCGGCGCGCGGACTGTTCCTGGAGTAGCCCTGAAGCAGGGGCGGGGGAGTACTCGTCACAAACCCGGGCATCCCCTACAGCAGGGGGTGCCGCCCATGCGCGTGATCCATGAGATGAAGTTCGTCGCCCGCCTCGCCTCGGGTGTCGACGAATGGTCCTGCCCCACCTGCGGTCGCCGCGTCACCCTGCGGCGGCTGCCCGAACCCGAACTGACCGTCCTCGACCCGGGCGACGACTCCGCCGTCCACGTCGGGGTCATCGAACCCGACGCCCACCAGGCCGCCGCGACGGCCGAGAAGTACGGCCTGGGGCCGGTCCAGAGCGTTCCCCGCCCGCCGTCCCCGTCGTCCCCGCCCGCGCCGTCCCCGTCCGCGCCGGACGCGGCCGACCGCCGGTGGCTCGCCGAGATCGGCATCGACTGGGACGGTGACGCGGCGGCGTGACGTCCGCCTGCCCGAAGCGCCTGTCCGGGACTGCCCGGGCGGGCGCTCCGGCGTGCCCCGGGCGTGCCCGTCGGCACCCTTCACGCGTGTCCGGAGGCGGGTTCAGGTCATCGCTGATCGGATGGCTCCAGGTCTGGTCGAAGGCCGAATGTTTGGATATATTCAGCCGAACCAATCCTGAATGAATTCATCCGCAGGGAGGCCGGGACATGGTGCAGCAGGTGAGTGGGCCGCGCGAGGTACGAGCGGCGCGAGGCACGGGGCTGACGACGCAGGGCTGGCAGCAGGAGGCGGCCCTGCGGATGCTCATGAACAACCTCGACCCCGAGGTGGCCGAGCACCCGTCGAAGCTCGTCGTCTACGGCGGCACCGGCAAGGCGGCGCGTGACTGGCGCTCCTTCGACGCCATGGTCAGGACGCTGCAGGGGCTCAAGCAGGACGAGACCATGCTCGTCCAGTCCGGCCGCCCCGTCGGCGTGATGCAGACCCACGAGTGGGCGCCGCGCGTGCTGATCGCCAACTCCAACCTCGTCGGCGACTGGGCCAACTGGGAGGAGTTCCGCCGCCTGGAGAGCCTCGGGCTCACCATGTACGGCCAGATGACCGCCGGCTCCTGGATCTACATCGGCACCCAGGGCATCCTCCAGGGCACGTACGAGACCTTCGCGGCCGTCGCCAACAAGCGCTTCAACGGCACGCTGGAGGGCACCATCACCCTCACCGCCGGCCTCGGCGGCATGGGCGGCGCCCAGCCGCTGGCCGTCACCATGAACGGCGGCGTGGCGATCTGCATCGACTGCGACCCGTCCCGCATCTCCCGCCGCATCGAGCACCGCTACCTGGACGTCGAGGCCAAGGACCTCAGCCACGCGCTGGAGCTGGCCGTGGAGGCCCGCGACAAGCGCCGGCCGCTCTCCATCGGCCTGCTGGGCAACGCCGCCGAGCTCCTCCCGCAGCTGCTCGCGATGGACGCCCCGATCGACATCGTCACCGACCAGACCAGCGCCCACGACCCGCTGGCCTACCTGCCCGTCGGCGTCGAGTTCGACGACATGGCGGACTACGCGGCCGCCAAGCCCGCCGAGTTCACCCAGCGCTCCCGCGAGTCGATGGCTCGCCACGTCGAGGCCATGGTCGGCTTCCTGGACCGCGGCGCCGAGGTCTTCGACTACGGCAACTCCATCCGCGGCGAGGCCCAACTGGCCGGATACGACCGCGCGTTCGCCTTCCCCGGCTTCGTCCCCGCGTACATCCGCCCGCTGTTCTGCGAGGGCAAGGGCCCGTTCCGCTGGGCCGCCCTCTCGGGGGACCCGCAGGACATCGCCAAGACCGACAAGGCCGTCCTCGACCTCTTCCCGGAGAACGAGTCGCTCGCCCGCTGGATCAAGATGGCCCAGGAGAAGGTGCACTTCCAGGGCCTGCCCGCGCGCATCTGCTGGCTCGGCTACGGCGAGCGCGACAAGGCCGGTGAGCGCTTCAACGACATGGTCGCCTCCGGCGAGCTGTCCGCGCCGATCGTCATCGGCCGCGACCACCTCGACTGCGGCTCCGTCGCCTCCCCGTACCGCGAGACCGAGGCCATGCTCGACGGCTCGGACGCCATCGCCGACTGGCCGCTGCTCAACGCCATGGTCAACGTGGCCTCCGGCGCCTCGTGGGTGTCCATCCACCACGGCGGCGGCGTCGGCATCGGCCGCTCGATCCACGCCGGCCAGGTCACGGTCGCGGACGGTACGGCGCTGGCGGGCGAGAAGATCCGCCGGGTGCTCACCAACGACCCCGGCATGGGCGTCATCCGGCACGTGGACGCCGGGTACGACCGGGCCGTCGAGGTCGCCGACGAGCGCGGCGTGCGCGTGCCGATGGGTGAGCTGTGAGTTCGAGCTTCCACGAGATGTGGGCGGAGCTGCTCCCCGTGGGCCGCTCCGCCACCTCCGGCGGCTACCGCCGCTTCGCCTGGAACTCCGCCGACGCCGAGTGCCGCGCCTGGTTCGAGCAGCAGGCCCGCGACCGCGGCCTGACGTACGAGCTGGACCGCAACGGCAACCAGTGGGCCTGGCTCGGCGATCCGACCGCGCCCGGCGCCGTCGTCACCGGCTCGCACCTGGACTCCGTCCCGGACGGCGGCGCCTTCGACGGCCCGCTCGGCGTCGTCTCCTCCTTCGCCGCCCTGGACGAACTGCGAAGCCGCGGCGCCGCCTTCGACAAGCCCCTGGCGATCGTCAACTTCGGCGACGAGGAGGGCGCCCGCTTCGGCGTGGCCTGCATCGGCTCCCGCCTCACCTCCGGCTTCCTCAGCCGCGAGCAGGCGTACGAGCTGCGCGACGCGGACGGCCTGCGGCTGCCCGACGCCATGGAGAAGGCCGGCTACGACCCGACCGCGATCGGCGCGGACGAGGAGCGCCTCTCCCGGATCGGCGCCTTCGTCGAACTCCACGTCGAGCAGGGCCGCCACCTCACCGAGGAGCACCCCGTCGGCGTGGCCAGCGCCATCTGGCCCCACGGCCGCTGGCGGTTCGACTTCCACGGCGAGGCCAACCACGCGGGCACCACCCGCATCGAGGACCGCCGCGACCCGATGCTGACCTTCGCCACCACCGTCCTCGCCGCCCGCAAGAAGGCGCGGCTCGCGGGCGCGCTGGCGACCTTCGGCAAGGTCGCCGTCGAGCCCAACGGCACCAACGCGATCGCCTCCCTCGTGCGCGGCTGGCTGGACTCCCGCGCGGCGGACGAGGCCACCCTCACCGACCTCGTCGCCGCGATCGAGCAGGCCGCCGCCGAGCGCGGCGACCGCGACGGCGTCCGCGTCGAGCTGACCCGCGAGTCCTACACCCCGGTGGTGGACTTCGACGGCCCGCTGCGCGACCGCCTCGCCAAGCTGCTCGACGCCCCGGTGCTGCCCACCGGAGCCGGACACGACGCGGGCATCCTCGCCTCGCAGATCCCGACCGCCATGCTGTTCGTGCGCAACCCCACCGGCGTCTCGCACTCCCCGGCCGAACACGCCGAGGAGGCCGACTGCCTCGCCGGGGTCGCCGCCCTCGCCGACGTACTGGAGGACCTGGCGTGCCGCTGAACCCGCAGGTGACGTACTGGGCCGAGCACGCCTGGCTGCCGGGCGCCAACGGCCCGGCCGTCGAGCGCGAGGTGCTGATCGCCGTCGGGCCCGGGGGCCGGATCGCCGGTGTCACCGCCGACTCCGGGCCCTGCCCGCCCGGCGCCGTCCGGCTGGAGGGGCTGGCGCTGCCGGGCCAGGCGAACGCCCACTCCCACGCCTTCCACCGGGCGCTGCGCGGGCACGTCCAGGTCGGCTCGGGGACGTTCTGGACGTGGCGGGACACCATGTACCGCTTCGCCGGGCTGCTCGACCCCGACTCGTACCTGGAGCTGGCCACCGCCGTCTACGCGGAGATGGCGCTCGCCGGGATCACGGCCGTCGGCGAATTCCACTACCTGCACCACGCTCCCGGTGGAGTCCGGTACGAGGACCCCAACGCGATGGGCGAGGCGCTCATCGAGGCCGCCGCCCGGGCCGGCATCCGCATCACGCTGCTGGACACCTGCTACCTGTCCTCCGGCTTCGGCGCCGAACCGACGCACGCGCAGCAGCGGTTCAGCGACGGCGACGCCGAGGCCTGGGCCGTACGGGCGGAGGCGCTCAAGCCGCGCGAACACGCGCGGATCGGCGCCGCCATCCACTCCGTACGGGCCGTCCCGGCCGAGCAGTTGGGCACCGTCGCGCGGTGGGCGCGGGAGCGGGAGGCGCCGCTGCACGTCCACCTGTCCGAGCAGACGGCCGAGAACGACGCCTGCCTCGCCGCGCACGGCGTCACCCCGACCCGGCTGCTCGCCGACCACGGCGCGCTCGGGCCCCGGACGTCGGCCGTGCACGCCACGCACCTCACGGAGGAGGACGTCCGGCTGCTGGCCTCCTCGGGGACCACCATCTGCATGTGCCCCACGACCGAACGGGACCTCGCGGACGGCATCGGCCCGGCGCGGGCGCTCGCCTCGGCCGGGTGCCCGATCTCGCTGGGCAGCGACAGCCACGCCGTGATCGACCCGTGGGAGGAGGCGCGGGCGCTGGAACTGGACGAGCGGCTGCGCACCCGGACGCGCGGGCACTGGACGGCGAACGCGCTGCTGCGGGCCGGCGGCGAGGACGGGCACGCCTCGATCGGCTGGCCGGAGGCCGGGCGGATCGAGGCGGGGGCGCTCGCCGACTTCACGGTGATCGCGCTCGACACCGTGCGCACGGCGGGGCCGCCGGCGCGGCTGGGCGCGGAGATCGCCGTCTTCGCGGCCTCGGCGGCGGACGTACGGCACGTGGTGGTCGGCGGGCGGCAGGTCGTCCGGGACGGGGCGCACCTGCTGGTGGGCGACGTTCCGGGGGCGCTTGCGGCGTCGATCGGCGCGCTGAGCAGCTGACGTGTTGACTCCTCCTAGGAAGGCGCTGTCTTGAGCACCAAGACCACCGTGACCACCGTGATTACGGGCATCGGCAGCCTGGTCACCAACGATCCCGGGCTCGGCACCGGGCCGCTCGGTCTGCTGACGGACGCGGCCGTGGTGGTCGAGGGCGACCGCGTCGCCTGGGTCGGCCCGGCTGCGCAGGCCCCGGCGGCGGACGAGCGGTTCGACGCCGAGGGGCGGGCGCTGCTGCCCGGTTTCGTGGACTCGCACGCGCACCTGGTGTTCGCGGGCGACCGTACGGCCGAGTTCAACGCCCGGATGTCCGGGCAGGCCTACTCGGCGGGCGGCATCCGCACGACGGTGGCGGCCACGCGAGCCGCTTCGGACGCCGAACTGGACGCCAACCTCGCCCGGTTCGTGCGGGAGGCGCTGCGGCAGGGCACGACGACGATCGAGTGCAAGTCCGGCTACGGGCTGACGGTCGAGGACGAGGCGCGGGCCCTTCGGATCGCCGCTGCGCACACCCCGGAGACGACGTACCTGGGCGCGCACGTCGTCGCGCCCGAGTACGCCGAGGACCCGGCGGGGTACGTCGACCTGGTCACCGGCGAGATGCTCGACGCCTGTGCGCCGCACGCGCGTTGGGTGGACGTGTTCTGCGAGAAGGGCGCCTTCGACGGCGACCAGGCCCGCGCCGTGTTGACCGCCGGAATCGAGCGCGGCCTCACCCCGAGGGTGCACGCCAACCAGCTCACGTACGGCCCCGGCGTACAGCTCGCGGTGGAGCTGGGCGCCGCCTCGGCGGACCACTGCACCCACCTGACGGACGAGGACGTGGCCGCTCTGGCGGGTTCCGGCACCGTCGCCACCCTGCTGCCTGGAGCGGAGTTCTCCACCCGCGCCGAGTACCCGAGCGGCCGCCGTCTCCTGGACGCGGGGGCCGTGGTGGCGCTGTCCACCGACTGCAACCCCGGTTCCAGCTTCACCAGCTCCATGGCCTTCTGCATCGCGGTCGCGGTACGGGAGATGGGCATGACCCCCGACGAGGCCATCTGGGCGGCGACGGCAGGCGGCGCCCACGCCCTCCGCCGCACCGATGTCGGGAGCATCACCGTCGGCGCCCGCGCCGACCTGCTGCTGCTCGACGCCCCCTCCCACGTCCACCTGGCCTACCGCCCGGGCGTCCCCCTCACGGCCGCCGTCTGGCGCGCGGGGGTCCGCGAGGTCTGAGCCCCGGATCAACGTCGCCCCGTCGAGCCGGTGCTCGACGGGGCGACGTTCAGGGCTGCGGCCGTCCCGGACGAGGGGACGGTCGTCCGGCGGCTACGCCGCGAGCGATGCGGCGTCGCCCATCGCGATCACCGGGTGCCGGGCCGGGTCGAGGGTGTGCAGCAACTCCTTCATGTGGTCGGCGCTGAGGCTGACGCAGGCGTGGGTCGGTCCGCCGTGGTCCACGTGGACCCAGATGCCGCCGCCCCGGTCGGTGCCCAGCGGCTTGGTCCGGTCGAGCGGGGAGGTCCCGGGGACGCGGTTGTAGTTGATCGCGACCACGTAGTCGAAGGCGCCGGCCAGCGGTTCGCCGTTGAATCCCTGCCCGCTGACGGTGAAGCTGTTCGAGCGGCTGTAGGGCAGCAGGCTCTCGGGCGCGGGCAGCCGGCCGCCCGCGTCGGTGAGGCCGAAGACGCCGACGGGGGAGCGGTGGTCGTTCAGGCGGTGGTCGGCGGTCCAGCCGTCGTGGCCGTTGTGGGCGGCCCAGGTCGCCCCGGGCTGCCAGCCCGCCTCCGAGCGCTGGTAGAGGACGGCGGTGGCGGTCGAGGAGTCCCGGCCCGAGCCGGTGACCAGAAGCACCTGCCCGCTGTCCGCCGGTATCGCGGTGAGGAAGTGCGGTCCGAGGCCGACGAGCCGGCCCGGGGCGGGGGCGGCGGTCGTGGCGGTGGAGGTGGGAACCGCCTGGTCCGCCGCCGGCACCGGGCGGGCGGCCCGGGTGGCGTCGGTGTCCGGGGACGGGGCGGCGGTCCGGCCGGCCGGGTTCCCCAGCCGGACGCTGTGGGCCCCGAGCTGGCTGCACCCGGTGAGCGCGGTCAGGGCCAGGAGGATCGCGCCTGCGGTGAGACGGCGTGAAGAGGACATGCTTCAGCCCTTTCGGAGCCGGGGAGGGTGTCGGAGGGGGCGCGGCCGGGCTCAGCCCGGGAAGTGGCCGGGCTCAGCCCGGGAAGTGGCCGGGCTCAGCCCGGGAAGTGGCCGAGGCTGACCGATGCCGCGATGCCCCTGGCCTGGGCGAGCGTCGACTCAGCGGTGCCGTTCAGGCAGACGGACAGCACGAACCGGGGCTCCGGGCCCCGCTGCCCGGTCGGGATGCTGCCCGCCAGTTCGCGGGTGCCGCCGACACCTCGGCAGGCGGCCGACGGGGCGGTCTCGGTGAGCGTCAGGGCGTCGGCTGCGGGGAGCTGCCCGGACGTCGGCAGGGTCTGGAAGACGACCAGCCCCCCGCCCGGGCGCAGGTGGTTGAGCAGTGGGCAGTACGGGGCGTTGAAGTCCGTCGGCTTCGGGCAGGCCGCCTCGCTCGTCGGCAGCGGTTCGGTGGTGGCGAAGGCGACCGGCTCCGCCGTCCCGATCGCCGACCCGGCGGAGTCGTGCCACCCGGGCGGCAGCCGGTACTCCAGCCCGGCGACTGCCGGGACCCGGATCTCCGTCCACGGGGTCGGGTTGCCCGCGGCGGGGGCGAGCGCGGCCGGCGGCGGCGCGAGCGCCGGGGTGCCGGACGAGGTGGCCAGCACGAACGCCGTCACCGCGGCAGCGGCTGCCGACCCGACGGTGACGGCGGCCCGTTGCCGCCGTCGCCGCACCACGCGCTGCCGGAGCCGGAGCATCCGCTGCTCGGGAGCGGGCAGCCTGGGCACCGTCAGCTCCAGGAACAGGCGCATGGCCGCCTCCTCGCCGCCCGGGGGCCGGTCCGGATCGGGCCGCTGGTCAGCTCCGTACATGCCGGTCACCGCCCCAGGCCGGTTCGTTCACCGGCAGTCGGCTCTGCAGCGTGCGCAGTGCCCGGGACGCCTGGCTCTTCACCGTGCCGGTGCTGCAGCCGAGCGTCACGGCGACCTCCTCCACGCTCAGGTCCTCGAAGTAGCGCAGCACCACCACGGCTCGCTGCCGCGCGGGCAGCCGCCGCACCGCCGCCGCCAGCGACTGCTCCAGGTCGACCGCCGCGAACGGGTCCCCGCCCGCCGCGCGCTCCGGCAGCTCGCCGTGCGGCAGCTCGCCGCGCCAGCGGCGGCGCCACCAAGAGGCGTGCGTGTTCACCAGCGCCTTCCGGACGTACGCCTCCGGATGGTTGTCCGCCAGCCGGTGCCACTTCGGCCACACCTTGGCGAGGACCGTCTGCAGCAGGTCCTCCGCCAGGTGCGGGTCGCCGGTCAGCAGCCAGGCCACCCGGATCAGACGAGGCCCGCACCCGACCACGAACTCCTCGAAATCCGGAGCCGGGTCCGTCACCGTCGTGTCCTTGCCATCGTGTTCCTGTTCCTGTCGTGTCTCCCACATCCGGTGGAACCGGCTGCGGGCCGGATCAGGTTGTCACGAATTCCGGACGCATCTGTTCCGGTCCGGCGGGCCCCGTGGAGTCCGCCCCGCCGCCGGGCGGTCAGGCGCCGAGGCGGACTCCGGGGCGGTCGCGAAGGCCACCGGGATCTCGTACGTCGGGGAGGTCGTCGTCC
The DNA here is from genome assembly GCF_044767945.1 of Kitasatospora sp. NPDC101183. Taxonomy (NCBI): domain Bacteria; kingdom Bacillati; phylum Actinomycetota; class Actinomycetes; order Kitasatosporales; family Streptomycetaceae; genus Kitasatospora; species Kitasatospora sp. NPDC101183. The sequence continues at coordinate 237,262 of NZ_JBIWOW010000014.1, forward strand.
ACCCCCAGCCCACCGGCTCCGGCTACATCACGGCGCACACGCACACGTACGACTCGGGCAAGCTGCCCATCGAGCCGGCTGACGGGCGGACCCACACCCTCGACCTCGACGAGCCGGCACGGCCCGAGACCGACGCCCGCTGAGCGTGTTGTCATTCGGGGCCTGAGCGAACGATGCCCTCGAAGCGGTTTGCTTCGAGGGCATCGTCGTGCCGGGTGACGCCGGTGGCGCAGCGGACGGTCACCCCTCCCGCGAGTCGGCGAGCAGGTGACGTACGTGACCCGGCGAACGCGCACACCTGAACCGGCTCTGCCCGGTACGCCGGGGTCCGGCCGCTCCGGTGCGGTCAGCCGCCGCTCTTGCGACGGAAGTTGCGCTTGCCGCCCGCTGCGGCGTGCGCGCCGTGGATCTTGGAATCGCCGCTCGGACCGCCGGCCGTGCTCCCGCCCTTGGCGCCGTGCTTGCGCTCCAGCGCAGCGAGGAACTGGGCCTTGACGTCGTCCTGGGGGGCGGCTGCGGGAACCTCGGCGGTCGGGCCGGCCTCCGGCTTCTCGGGGTTCTCGGGTGACGCGCCGTCGCTGCTCATACAGGACCTCCTGGGGGGTGGTGTCGGGCTGGTGCCCTCACGGGACACCATGTCATGCCCCGAAGCCGGCCCGGCCTACCAGGCTGTTCCGAGGGCCTCCCACGTCCCGCGAGTCGTTGCCGGGGTGGCGGGAACTGCGCTCGGCGTCATCCGCTCACGGCGGCGGGCTGGCTGGTCTGGCATTCGCGAGGGACGAGCCCCCGGCCACGTCCATGGTCGTGCTGGTCAGCCGAAGGGCAGGACCTGGGTGCTGCCGCCGGCCAGGATGCGCTGGTACTCGGTCTTGCCGTTGAGCGGGCGGTAGTTGAGCACCGGGTCGCCGGCCCGGACGAGGGCGGTCGCGCATCCGAGGCACCAGGGCCGTGGCGGTTGTGCGTCGAGGTCCTCGATCACCGCAGGAGCGGAGCACTGCGTACAAGCCGCCATCGGTTCCTCCGTGGGGCAGGGGCGGCGTCCGAGCCGGAGATCGGGCAGGGGGCTGAGGTGGTCGGCCCGCGCCAGCAGCGTACTGCGCGCGGGAGTTCGCAGAGTGCACCTGCTTCTCCTGATATCCAAAGGCGGATCGGCTACTTCTCGTCGCCTCGTCGAGCCGGTGCTCGACGGGGCGACGTGCTCAGGTGCTGGTGTGGTGGTCGAACTCGCCTGCCTGCGTGCTCTGGAGGAGGTCGGCGAACTCGCGGCGGGTGGTGTGGATGATGGTGTCGGCGTCGTCGGACTCGCGGAGTTCGATCGTTCCTTCGAGTGCGCGTACCTCGACGCAGTTGTTGTTCGCTTCGCTGAAGCTGGACTTCTGCCATGCGGATCTGTCCATCACTGCCACGCCCTCTCTTCTTCTTCCGGCGGCCTCTTGCTTCCCGCAAGAGGCCTCCGGAATGCCCTAGCTCCCCTGGAGGCTGTACGCGGCCGAGGTGCCCAGGCCTCGAGGCTTCCATGGGGATCCTGTCGTTGTCTGGCCGAAGCGGCCGGTCAGCTCGTGCCAGCGGTATGACCCCGCCAGGGCCTCTTGCAGTCCTTCGACGAATCCAACTGCCCTGGGCGGTACGGCAGCCGGGGACGCGGCCAGGGTGTCGACCCTCGCGGTCAGCAGGGCGTTGACGATGTCCGTGGACTCGCGCGGATCCAGCCCGAGGGTCTTGCCGGCCACCTCCACGCCGTTGTTGGCGACGGTGCCCTCGTCGACTTCCCGGTCGTAGGACACGATGTCGTTGTGCAGGCTGACGCCGTCCACGAAGGCGTCCATGGCGGTGCGGAAGGCCCTGTTGCGGTAGATGTCCGCAGGGAGTTCGCCCAAGCCGTGCTCCATGAGCACGACAGTGAACTGCAGGCCGCCGAAGTCGCGGCGGGCGCCCAGGTATTCGATCAGGTCGGTCACGGCGTGGTCGACGTGCTCCAGTTCCCACAGCACGCCGTCGAGGAAGCGCCGCACGCTGCTGATGAAGCGGTCGCGCCAGGCCAGGGTCATGGTCGCGGCTGTGCCGGTCCACAGGTCGGCGAAGGCGCGCTCGACGGGGTTCGTCGGATTCAGGGGGCGGGGCAGGCCGTCCAGTGGCAGGAACTGCATCAGCCTGTCCACCTGGGCTTCGGCGGAGGCCTGGTCGTGGTCGCGGCGGAAGAGGGGGAGGAAGAGGTCATCGACGAACCAGAGGGCGACGTGCCAGGCCGTTGTCAGGTCCAACTCGTCGGCGTCGGCGTCCGGGTGGGTTAACGCGATGAAGAGGGGGAAGTCGGCTGCGTCGAAGGTCTTTTCGCTCCACCTGTGCGGCCACTCCAGGCATTCCTCGTCGAACATGCCCATCTGGCGGGCCCAGGCCTTGACGTTGGTGCGGGCCTGATCGACGTGCGGATTGAGACGGGAGTGGAACGGCATGTGGAACTGCAGCTGCGGAAAGGATCCCATGCGCGGACGATGCCCGGCCCAATCATGGCCATGCCGGGGTTCACTCGAAGGCGTTGGGTGGAGTGCTTTGGGGAGTGGCGAGTCGGCGCTTTCCCTACGCTGCACCGCCATGGCCCTTTGCCCGGCGGCCTCTTGCTTCCCGCAAGAGGCCGCCGGAACGATTCGCTCAGGTGGTGGCGTGGCGGTCGAACTCGCCTTCTTGCGCGCCCTGGAGAAGTTCGGCGAACTTGTGGCGGGTGGTGCGGACGATGACGTCACCCTCGTCGGACTCGCGGAACTCGATCAGTCCATCGAACGTCCGCACTTCGATGCAGTTGTTGTTGTTGGCGGTGTAGCTGGATGTCTGCCACTCGGACCTATTCATACCTGTTGGTCATTTCTTTCGTGATGGAGCGGATGTAGTCCCGGGATTCACTCTCCGGGAGGGCCACGGCCTCGATGCGCCCAAAGATCGCCCGATAGCTCGCCAGTTGGGCAGGGGCATCGAAGATGTGGGAGCCATGCGATGAGTCAGCCTGGACCGTGTCCAGCTCTGGTACCGGCCCTTCCGCATATACGAAGCTCTCGCTGGGGCCCGGGAAGTCGGCGGTGTCGAACGGTACAACCCTTACGGAGACGCCTGGGAGTTCGGAGTCCCTGGCGAGGGAGTCGAGTTGCTCCCTCATGACTGTGGGGCCGCCGTACTGGATTCTGAGCGCAGCCTCGTGGACCAGCGCCAGGTAGGGCGTTTCACCTGACCGAACGATCTGCTGCCTGAGCAGTCGGAAGTCCACCCTGTGTTCCGCCTCGTGATCGGGAAGGGGTGGATAGCCCGTCGCGAACACGGCGGTCGCATAGGAACGGGTCTGAAGCAGCCCGGGGATGATGGCGAGCGTGAAGGCAGAGAGCCGCCGTGCGTGGCCATCGATCTCAGCCACGTCGATCGTGTCCGCGCCGATGGCGCCGCGATGGGGCTCCCACCACCCCTTCGTTCGTTCCCCGGCCATGGCGGCGAGGGCGTCGATGAGTGGCTGGTTGTCACACTTGCAGGCCGCAGCAACGATGCGGAGCCGCTCGGGGCTGACTCCGATCTTCGCGGTCTCCATTTGGGTCATCTGCCCGGGGCTGATGCCGAGTTCCCGGGCGAGCTGAGAGCCGCCGAGGCCGGCTTGCTCGCGCATTCTCCGCAGCTCGGCGCCCAGTCGACGCTGACGGAGAGTCGGGGTTGAGCGAACAGCCATGTCGTCCTCTCTGCGGGTCGTGAAGCCAGTCTGCCGCGCTCGTGCGGCGGGGGTCCATCCGGGCTCTGAACCACGAAAGAGGGAACTTCTCCACTTGCGCCTAAAATTTCGAGCCCTCTGCGCTATCGTCGTTCTCGGCTCGATCCGACGGATCGTCAACAACGCCTGTTTTCACGGCAGTAGGCGCCTGCTGCCCGCGCGCCGAAGAGCAACCAGCCCCACCCTGGCCTGGCTCACGGCTGCCCACCCCTCCCACACCACAGCCTCACGGAGGTTCCCGTGTGCACCCGTAACACCCCCTCCCTCACCCTCTCCCGGCAGGCCCTCCGGGACGTCCTCACCCGCAACGGCTGGGACCCGGACACCATCTTCAACGCCGAACTCGCCCTGGTGGAGCTCATCTCCAACGCCTGGCGCCACGGCGACACCCCCTCGCCCGTGGTCTGGTTCTCCCTCGTCGGCGCCACCCTCCGGGTCGCCGTCTTCGACGAGTCCGACGTCGTCCCCCAGCTCCAAACCTCCTCCCACCTCGCCGAGAACGGCCGGGGGCTCCAGCTCGTCGACGGCCTCACCCACCGGTGGGGCGTCGACCCGCAGAAGAGCGGCAAGACCACCTGGTACGAGCTGGACGCCGCCGCATGACCAACACCCCCGTCCCGCCGATCGACCCCGGCAACCGCGACTGCACCGGCCGCCAAATCATGGAACTCCTGGGCGAGTTGCACAGGCGTGGCCTGCAGCACGGGCTCCTCTGGGGCTCTGCCTCGCCCGGTGAGAAGACGATCGACGGCTACACCCTGGTCAACTTCGGCAACGCGCCGCTGAGCACCCTGCTCAACCTCGTCCACCTCCTCCGCGACCTGGATCTGGACGATCCCTGCTACCCGTGAGGTTCTTCGTCGGCGCGGCCCTCGTCGCGCTCCTCTTCCTCGCGCTCGCCACCGTGGCCCTCGGCGTCGTCGCCACCCTCAAGATGCCCCGCCCCGACGACCACGACGAGGAGCGGCACTGAAACACGCGAAGGCCCTCGCCCACCCCGGGCGAGGGCCTCGCGGGTGGGCCAGCAGGTTCGCCGACGTTGGGTCGGCGAGGCGGACGGTGATTTCTCTGTGCTCGGAGAATATTCGGGAATCGATGCTCCCAGCCCAGCGAGTTCCGGGCATCCTGATCCAGCCTGTCCGACTGCGAGGGGAGCGGCTGTGAGCCGACGACTGCGGTACATCGGAAGCAACTCGGGGAACAATGGATGCCCGACGCTCTACGAAGACGTGGAGACCAGGGAATTGCTGGTGCAGGGCGACGCGGTGACCGACCCCGACGAGGTGGCCCAGCTCCGCAACGTCAAGCCCGGTGAAGGGTTCGTCATCGTGCCGCGTGTGCTCCTCGCGGACTTCTCGCCGCGCGACGTGGAGCGCGAACCCGTCCTGATCAGCTTTGACGAGTTCGACGAGATGTTCGAGACCTTCGAGCACACGGCCTTCCGGCTGGAGACCCGTCGTCGGTACCGCTCGGACGAGCGGACGGAGACCTACCGCCGGTTCGTCGCCGGGCAGGCAGCCGGCTGGGACCTGGACGACGGCTGGTGCCGTTCGCGACGTGAGCATGTGGCTCTCGGCAAGCGGTTCGAGCGGGTGAGGATCATGGACAACCCGCCCACCCCGGGGCAGCGGTACCTGCTCGACAACGCCGAGCGGAACAGTGCGGTCGGCGAGGACATCCGGTACCTCTGGCGTGCTGACGCCGACCGGCTGGGCCTTCCGGGCGAGGACGCCTGGCTGTTCGACTCGCGCGTGATCGCGCTGCTGCACTTCGACGCGGACGACGATCTGACCACCGTGGAGTTGGTTACCGACCCGGTTCAGGTGGCTCGTGCCTGCCAGGTGCGGGACGCTGCTTGGCACTTCGCGACACCGCACCGGGCATTCGGCGCTGAGGTACCGTCCGGCGTGTGAGCACCGACTTCCAACAGGCTCGAATCGCCCTCGGCCTGCGGCTTCGTGAGCTGCGGGCCGAGGGCGGCCTCACAGGTCGGGAACTGGCCGGCCTGCTGGGCTGGACGCAATCCAAGGTCAGCAAGCTGGAGACTGGTCGACAGACAGCGACTCTGGACGACCTCGAGGCTTGGGCTGAGGGTGTTGGCCAGCCCAAGGCCAAATCTGAACTTGCGGCCAGGCTAAGGGCGTTCGAATCGCAGTCCCGGTCCTGGCGGCGACAGCTCGCAGCCGGGCACAGGCCGGTGCAGGACAGGCTCACTGTCGAGTACGAGCGTTCGACCGTCATGCGTGCTTGGGAAGGCTCCATGATCGTCGGCATGCTCCAGACGGCCGACTACGCAAGGCATGTGTTCAGCGCGTACGCGGACCTTCACCGGTCGCCGCGCGACGTCGAGGACGCCGTGCGATCCCGTATCCGGCGGCAGGAGAGCCTGTATCAGCCGGGTAAGCAGTACCACATCCTCATGTGGGAGGCCGCGCTCCGGGCCCGAGTCTGTCCGGCAGTCGTGCTGGCGGCACAGCTTGATCGGCTCGGCGGCGTGATCGGGCTGGACACCGTCCGGCTGGGCATCGTGCCGTTCGATGCTCCGCTCAACCTGCCCCCAGCCAACGGTTTTTGGTTATACGACGAGCGACTTGTCATTGCCGAGGACTGGCATGCCGAACTCTGGCTGGACCAGCCGGAGAGCGTGGCGCTGTACCTGCGCGTGTGGGAGGAGTTGGCCACGGCAGCCGTCTACGGACCGGACGCCCACAGAGTCATCGCGCGGTGTCGCGGGGCGCTCGGAACGCCTTGAGAATCCCCGCGATCCTCGGCTCCCAGCACTGGAATATGCGCGAATCGCGTGCGCAGTCGGGCCTGTTGGGCGCCTAGCGTGCTGGTCACCTGTCCTGGCCAGTCCGAGGGAGTGGCCCGTACGGCACCGATCGGCGCCCCAGAGCGCCCCTGCGCGAGGAGACACCAGTATGACCAGGCCCCCGAAGCCCCCGCCCCCGCCGAAGCCGCTGCCCCCGCCTACGCCGCCCGGTCCCGGGCCGATGCTTCCGGCGGCCACCGGAACTCCACTCGCCAGCTGATCTACCAGAAGGGCGGCCTCGCCTCAACGTGCGGACGGAGCCGCCCTTTTGGGCATTGCCAGAACACACCCGCAGGAGGGAACGCACATGGGAAAGCACGGCGGAGGATCGGGCGGCGACGGCCCCGGCAAGGCCGGTGGGGGCAGCGGCGGGGGCCACTCCGGCAAGCTCGACACTGCACCGCACGACGGTCGGCGAGACGCGCCACCCACCAACCTGCCCAAGCCGTCCAAGCCGTAAGGGAAGCCATGACGTGGGACAAGCTGACCGACGCGCTCCGGGCGTCCGGGGCGCTGTCGGCCGACTGGGAGAAGACGTTCCGCACGACCCCGCGCGATCTGTTCACCCCGGATCGGATCCTGTCCGAGGATGAGTGGATCGATCGCGCCGAACGAGCCGATCACTGGGCCGAGTTGGTCACCTCGGACCTGGCCCTTGTGACGCAGGTCTACGACAGGACCGAAACGCCGTCCTCGTCCAGCTCCATGCCCACCGTCGTCGCGCAGATGCTCCGGCACCTGGACGTGGCCGAAGGGATGCGGGTGCTGGAGGTGGGTATCGGCACCGGGTGGACAGCGGGCTTGCTGTCCCGCCAGATCGGCGCCGGGAACGTGACCAGTATCGAGGTCGACCCGGACCTTGCCGACCGGGCCCGCTGTCGGCTGCACGCCGTAGGCCTGCGGCCTACGGTCATCGCTGGTGACGGCACGCTCGGCCACCCCGAGGGCGCCCCGTTCGACCGGGTGCACTTCACGGCGGCCGTCCAGCGGCTGCCCGCGGCGATCATCGCGCAGACGGCCCCCGGCGGGATCATCCTGGTGCCCTACGGCACGCCGTTCTGCAACGGCGCGCTGCTGCGGCTTACCGTGGCCGAGGACGGGCGGTCGGCGAGCGGCCCGTTCGTCGAGGGCGTCTCGTTCATGTGGGTGCGCGACCAGCACCCAGACAGCGGCGAGTTCGACATCGAGGACGTCCGGCACAGCGCGTCCGGGATCGACCCCGCCGACGTGGCCGAGCAGACCCACGCCGCCTTCGCCGTCGGCCTGCGGCTCCCGGACCTCTACCGCCAGAACGTGTGGGCCGGCTACGACCGGTTCGGCACCGGCCGGGTCGAGGTCTGGGACGGCGTGTCCTACGCCCACTGCCGCTTCGCCGACTGGGACGGACGGCACGCGGTGTCGCAGTCCGGCCCGCGGAACCTCTGGGACGAGGTCGAGGCCGCCTGGCACTGGTGGGCCGACCAGGGCCGCCCCGGCTTCGACCGGTTCGGCCTGACGGTCGGACCCGAGGGCCACGCCCTGTGGCTGGACGAGCCGGAGAACCCGGTGCCGTCGCGAGGCTGATCGGCCAACAAGAAGTCAGCCCGAACGCTCAGTTGCTCGAAGCCTTCTCCGAGGCCCTCGCCCACCCCGGGCGAGGGCCTCGCGGGTGTCGGTCGGCTCGGGGGGACCCGGGGCAACCCGAATCTATTGACAGGTCTGGACCATTCGGAGTTGAGTCACTGCGGGCTCCCTGCCCTGCCCCGTCCTTACCCCCACAAGGAGTGGCATTGAACAAGCAGAAGATCGCCGTGCTGCTGAGCGGCGCGCTCACCGCCGCCGGCCTGGCCGTCATGGTCCCCACCGCCTCGACGGCCGCCACGGCCTGCGCGGCGCCGTACGCGGCGTCGCAGGTGTACACGGGTGGCACGTCCGCCTCGTACAACGGTCACAACTGGAACGCCAAGTGGTGGACCCAGGGCGAGACCCCGAGCACCGGCGGCTCGGGAGTCTGGTCCGACCAGGGCGCCTGCGGCGGTGGCGGCGACCCCTCGCCGAGCCCGACCGGCACCGCGCCGTCCTGTGACCACCCCGTCTGGGTGGCCGGTACCCAGTACGTCACCGGCGCGGTCGTGAAGTACGCGCCCAACGGCCAGTACTACGTCGCCACCCACGACAACCCGGGCTACGACCCCACCGTCTCCACCTGGTACTGGAGCCCGTACACCTGCACCGGCGGCTCCAGCCCCACCCCCAGCCCGACCACTACCACCACCCCCAACCCGGGCGGGTTCGTGGTCTCCGAGGCCCAGTTCAACCAGATGTTCCCGAACCGGAACAGCTTCTACACGTACTCCGGCCTGGTCACGGCCCTGAGCGCCTACCCGGCGTTCGCCAACAGCGGCTCGGACACCGTGAAGAGGCAGGAGGCCGCCGCCTTCCTCGCCAACATCAACCACGAGACCGGCGGGCTGGTCTACGTCGTCGAGCAGAACACCGCCAACTACCCGCACTACTGCGACTCCACGCAGCCCTACGGCTGCCCGGCCGGCCAGGCCGCGTACTACGGCCGCGGCCCGATCCAGCTCAGCTGGAACTTCAACTACAAGGCCGCGGGCGACGCGTTGGGCATCGACCTGCTGAACAACCCGAACCTGGTGCAGACCGACGCCGCCGTCGCCTGGAAGACCGGCATCTGGTACTGGATGACCCAGAACGGCCCGGGCACCATGACCCCGCACAACGCCATGGTCAACGGCGCCGGCTTCGGCGAGACCATCCGCTCCATCAACGGCTCGCTCGAGTGCAACGGCGGCAACCCCGCCCAGGTGCAGTCCCGGGTCAACGCGTACACCACGTTCGCCTCGATCCTGGGCGTCCCCACCGGCTCCAACCTGAGCTGCTGACCAGCGGCGCACACCACCGGTAGGCACGTGCCGCGTTCCCGGGCCCGCCCGGGAACGCGACCGGGGCCGTCGCGGATCTCAGGAATCCGTGACGGCCCCGGGGCCGGGTGGGGCGGGTGTCAGTGCACGTCGCCCATGAGCTTCACGACGCGCTTGCGGTACATCCACAGGGCGAAGCCGGCGACGATGGCCATGGCGCCCTGGAAGGCGAAGTACCAGGTGCTGCCGACGACCTTGTCACCGAGGACGAGGCTGAAGATCGCGGCCACGCAGTCGCCGGCGGTGACGGCGAGGAACCAGACGCCGACCATCTGGCTGGCGTACTTGGCGGGGGCCAGCTTGGTGGTGACGGAGAGGCCGACGGGGGAGAGGGTCAGCTCACCGACCGTCTGGACGAGGTAGACCGTCGCCAGCCAGAGCGGGGTGACCTTGGCGTCGCCGGAGGCGGCGGCCATGGCCAGCATCATGATCATGAAGGAGGCGCCGACCATCACCAGGCCGAAGGCGAACTTCACGGTGGTGCTGGGGTTCTTGTTCTTGCGGGCCAGCGCGACCCAGAGCCAGGCGAAGACCGGGGCCAGGATCATGATGTACAGCGGGTTGAGCGACTGGAACCAGCTCGACGGGAAGTCGAAGCCGAACAGCGTCGAGGAGGTGTGGTCCTTGGCGAAGACGCTCAGCGTGGAGCCGGACTGGTCGTAGATCATCCAGAACACGGCCGCGGCCACGAAGAACCAGATGTAGCCGCTCATCTTGGACTTGTCGTCCGCGGTGAGGTCCTTGTCCCGCTTGACCTTGGCGAACACGAACACCGGGATGGTCAGACCGGCGATGGACAGCGGCCAGAGCGCCCAGTCGATGGTGAAGTGCCCGGTGCCGACGACGACGCCGTAGAAGACGACGGCGATGGCGAGCCACATGCCGGCCTGCTTGAAGACGCGGCGCTTCTCCTCCGGGGTGATCGGGGAGTTCACGACGCTGCTGCGCGGGCTGACGTGGCGGGTGCCCAGCAGGAACTGGAGCAGGCCGAGGGCCATGCCGACGCCGGCGAGGGCGAAGCCCAGGTGCCAGTTCACGTTCTGGCCCACGGTGCCGATGACCAGCGGGGCCAGGAAGGCACCGATGTTCACGCCCATGTAGAAGATCGTGAAGCCGCCGTCACGACGCGGGTCGTTGGGCCCGTCGTAGAGGTGGCCGACCATCGTGGAGATGTTGGCCTTGAGCAGGCCCGAGCCGACGGCGATCGGGACGAGGCCGGCGAAGAACGTCACGGTGGACGGGATCGCCAGCATGAAGTGGCCGACCATGATGATCGTGCCGCCCAGCGCGACGGTCTTGCGCGCGCCGAGGAAGCGGTCGGCGATCCAGCCGCCCGGGAGGGCCAGCAGGTAGACCATGGCCGTGTAGACGCTGTACACCGCGGTCGCGGTGGCCAGCTGGATCTCCAGGCCGCCCTTCACGTGCTCGGTGGTCATGTAGAGGACCAGCAGGGCGCGCATGCCGTAGTAGCTGAAGCGCTCCCACATCTCGCTCATGAAGAGCGTGGCGAGCCCCCGGGGGTGCCCGAGGAAGGTCTTGCCGCCGGGAGGGGCCGACTGAACGCCGGCTTCCAGGGTCGTAGACGCCATGAGTAGTGGTTCCTTGCCTGACAGCGTCCGCCTAGGGGGGTGCGGCGGACGTGGACTCGGACCACTCTACGTGGCGATATTTGGCGTTATCAGATGACAAAAGCCATGAATCAGGTATGGCGATGGCAAAGTCGAGAGCCGATCTTCCCGATCTATCCATGGTAGACGGGTCAATCTTCCTTAGGATTCAAGTTCCGAGGCGGCATTATTCGCCGAACGGCCGGTCGGCAACGCTGCGTTGACCCTCGGAGTGCCGTTGTATAACGATCACGCTCTGTGAACTACCTCACAGGGCGTCCGGGCATACCCCGGCGGACTACCATCACCACATGACCTGTGTGCTTCTCGCCGAGGACGATCCGGCGATCTCCGAACCCCTCGCCCGGGCCCTGCGACGCGAGGGCTATGAGGTGCTCGTCCGCGAGGACGGTCCGACCGCACTGGCCGCCGGCCTCACCGAGGAGGTCGACCTCGTCGTCCTGGACCTCGGCCTGCCCGAGATGGACGGCCTGGAGGTCTGCCGCCGGCTGCGCGCGGACGGCAAGAGCTGCCCCGTGCTGGTGCTCACCGCCCGCGCCGACGAGGTGGACACCGTGGTCGGCCTGGACGCCGGCGCCGACGACTACGTCACCAAGCCCTTCCGCCTGGCCGAACTGCTCGCCCGCGTCCGGGCCCTGCTCCGGCGCGGCAACGTCGACCAGCTCACCACCGGCGCGCACGGGGTGAAGATCGACATCGAGTCCCACCGCGCCTGGCTCGGCGAGGAGGAGCTGACCCTCTCCGCCAAGGAGTTCGAGCTGCTGCGCGTCCTCGTCCGCGACGCCGGCCGGGTGGTCACCCGCGAGGAGATCATGCGCCAGGTCTGGGACACCACCTGGTGGACCTCCACCAAGACCCTCGACATGCACATCTCCTGGCTGCGCAAGAAGCTCGGCGACGACGCGGCCAACCCGCGCTACATCGCCACGGTGCGCGGCGTGGGCTTCCGGTTCGAGAAGAATTAGCCCCCGCAGGGAGAACGGGCCGGGCGCCGGCCGTACGGAAGCACACCTCGGGGAGCGGCAGCGTGAAACGCCGGATGATCAACTCGCTGCTGGGCGTCGTCCTGGTGGTGGTCGTGGTGTTCTGCGTGCCGCTCGCCCTGGTCGAGAAGCGCACCATCGTCAACTCGGCCCGGGACCGGGTCGACGCGACGGCCGTCCGGGTGCTCGCCCTGGTCGAGAGCCGCATCAACGCCAACGAGGCGGTCAACGGCCACTCCTTCGAGAGCCAGGTCAACGAAGGCAGCTACGTCGAGGTGCAGCTGCCCGGCCAGGAGGTCGTCTCGGCCGGGGAGCGCCCGGCCGGGAGCCACGTGCTCAAGGCCGCCGAGCGCGGCAGCAGCGGCGCGATCGTCACCGTCGAGCAGTCCCGCGAGGACGTCGACCACGAGATCGCCAACATGCTGCTGCTGCTCGGCGTCGTCGCCCTGCTCGCCATCCAGGCGGCCGTCGCCCTCGCCGTTTGGCAGGCCAAGCGGCTCGCGCGCCCGCTCACCGACCTCGCCGAGACGGCCGAGCGGCTCGGCTCCGGCGACCCGCGCCCGCGCGACCGCCGGTACGGGGTTGCCGAGCTCGACCGGGTCGCCGAGGTGCTGGACACCAGCGCCGAGCGGATCGCCCGGATGCTCACCGCCGAACGACGGCTCGCCGCCGACGCCTCGCACCAGCTGCGCACCCCGCTCACCGCGCTGTCCATGCGGCTGGAGGAGATCACCGCCCTCGCCGAGGACCCGGAGACGGTCAAGGAGGAGGCGACCATCGCCCTCCAGCAGGTCGAGCGGCTCACCGACGTCGTCCAGCGGCTGCTCACCACCCAGCGGGATCCGCGCAGCCCCACGGCCGTCGCCTTCGACCTGGACGACGTGATCAAGCAGCAGGTGGAGGAGTGGGGCCCGACGCTGCGCGAGCAGGGCCGGGTGCTCTCCCTGGAGGGCCTGCACGACGTCACGGTGATCGGCACGCCGGGGACGGTCGCCCAGGTGCTGGCCACCCTGATCGAGAACTCGCTGATGCACGGCGCCGGGACGATCACCCTGCGGGTGCGGCCCTCCGGCACCTCGGTGGTGGTCGAGGTGCAGGACCAGGGGCCGGGCGTGCCGCCGGACCTCGGCAACCGGGTCTTCGAGCGGGCCGTCAGCGGCCGCAACTCCACCGGCATCGGCCTCGCCGTCGCCCGCGACCTCGCGGAGGCGGACGGCGGGCGGCTGGAGCTGCTGTCGTTGAAGCCGGCGGTGTTCGCGCTGTTCCTGGGGCGCAGCCACGACGACTAGGACCAATGCCGGTGACTTATGACTTAGGTCGTGTCCGTTCCGGCAATCGTGACGATTGCCGGAGCGGGTGGCGGCCAGTTGCGGTGTTCGGCCCGTTT